>NZ_JBEYFP010000634.1:0-3466 GCF_040634455.1 Kitasatospora sp. NPDC007106 | reverse complement strand
GGCCGCGGCCAGCCGGGCCGTCCGCCGGGCCTGGGGCCAGGGGCGGTCGTGCACCGGCGGCCCGGTGCGCGGGTGGTCCACGTCGGCGAGGGCGCCGGTCACGCCTGCTCCGGCGGGTGCTGCGCGGCCCACCGTTCGGCGAGGGCGGCGGTGCGGGCGGTCGCCGCCGCGACCTCCTCGGCCCCGCCGCCGCGGGCGGCCGCCGCGTACCCCACCAGGAAGGCGGTCAGCGGTGCGGCCGGCCGGGCGACCCCGTGCGCGACCACCCGGGCGAGGTCCAGCAGCCCCGGCACGTCGACCTCGAAGTCGATCCCCAGCTCGGCGCCGACCTCGGCGATCCAGTCATCCAGCGTGCGCTCCATGGCCCCATGCTGCCCGATCCCGGTGTCCGCGGTGGTGCCGCGGTCGTGTGCGGCGCGGGTCGGTCCGCTCACCGGCCGTCGGGGCGGGCGGTGAGGATCACCGTCCGGCGCGCCCGCGCAGCTCCCGGTCGCGGGCCCGGGCGAGCTCCTCCCAGGTGTCGCAGTCGAGGGCGACAGCCTCGGCGTCGGCCAGCCGGACGGTGTGCAGCGGCCCGGTGAGCCGCCGCAGCGGGCGGCTGTCCGGGCTGCCGAGGGCGGCGAGCGAGGCGCGCAGCGCGGCCGTGCGGTAGGCGCCGGCGAGCGGCTGGTCCCGGCCGTCCGCGTCGACCAGGACGGCGGCCTCCGCCCCGGCGTCCTCGAGGGCGGCGAGCAGCCGGTGCACGGTGCGGTCGTCCAGGAAGGGCAGGTCGGCGGCGAGCAGCAGCACCCGGTCGGCGGTCACCGCGGCGAGGCCGGCGGCGACGGCGGCGACCGGTCCGCCGCCGGGCGGTTCCTCGCGGGTCCAGTGCACGGTGCGGGCGACGGTCCGGACGGGGCCGACCACGACGGTGGTGCGGGCGTCCGCGCAGGCCGCCAGCACCCGGTCGAGCAGGGTCCGGCCGCCCACGTCCAGCCCTGGCTTGTCGGCGCCGCCGAGCCGGCTCGCGGCCCCGCCGGCCGGCACGATCACGTCGAAGGCCGTCATGCCGCCAGTATCCGCCGCCCGGCGGCCCGTTCGGGAGGGCCGGGTGGGCCGGGGCGGCCGGAGGGGTTCAGTCCTCCTCGACGATCTCCGCGTCGACGATCTCGGCGTCCTCGGCCGGCGTGGTGTTGGCGGCCGCGCCGAGGTCGAGGATGACGGGCAGGGTGAGCGCGCCGTACCGCTCGTTCATCGTGGCGGCCAGGGCCTCCGGGTCGTGCGGGTGGGCGGCCAGGGCGCGGTCGAAGTCCTGCAGGTACTCGCCGGTGAAGGCGATCACCCGCAGCGCGTCGTCGTCGGTGCCGGGCGCCCGGTGGCCGGCGACCACCCGCTCCGCGCCGAGGTCGGCGATCCGGGCCAGGTTGTGCGCCCAGTCGATCCGGCGGTGGGCGTCGGTGTCGGCCGTCCACACGTGGGTGCCGTTGTAGACGAAGTCGCCGGCGAGCACGGTGCGGATGCTCGGGACGTGCACCACGGTGGAGCCCTCGCAGTCGCCCTGGCCGAGCGCGAGCACCCGGATCGGCTGGCCGTCGATCATCAGCGGCTGCGGCAGCAGCGGCGCGGGCAGCAGCGGCTGGTCGGGGATGTCGTCGCCGTAGACGGGCTTCCACTCGGCGACCTTGGCGACGGCGGTGCGGGCGATCCCCTCGACCACCGGCGGCGCGGCCAGCAGCTGGGCCTCGGGGAAGAGCCGCAGCACCTCCTCGGCGCCGAAGTAGTGGTCGGGGTGGCGGTGGGTGACCACGATGGCGAGCAGCCGGCGGCCCTTGCCGGCGATCCACTCGGCGAGTTCGCGGCCGGCGCTGCGGGTGAGCTGGGCGTCGACCAGGATCGCGGTGCCCTGGCCCATGATCAGCACGGAGGTCGCGAAGAAGGCGCTCTCCGGACCGGTGAAGACGTCGATCTCCAGCGGTGGGTGGCCCGGCCCGGGGGCCGCGCGGTGGGGTCCGGCGGTCTCGTCGGGCGGGTTGGGCGTCACGTCGGCTCCCTGGTCGGCGGGGCGGCCCGGCGGGCCGCTCGTTCGTACCAGCTTGGTCGGTGGGGTACCGATCGCCGGTCAGGCGCGCCCGGGCGGGTGGAGCGGAGGCCGCCCGGGCGCGGGGGCCTCAGGCCGCGACGCGGCTGCCGACGACCTCGGCACGGGCCGCGGCGTCCACCAGCGCCTGCGCCTTGGAGGCGTCCGCCTGCTCGGCGAAGCCGGCCAGCGCCGGGTTGACCCGGGCCAGGGTGAACTCGGGCACCACGAAGTCGACCTCCAGGCCGAGCATGCCGGTCAGCACCTTCTCCAGGTAGGTGGTGACGAACTCGAAGCTCTCCCGCGGGGTGCCCGGGCCGTACGCGCCGCCGCGGGAGGCGACCACGGTGACCGGGGTGCCGGCGGCGGAGGGCTGCTCGCCCGCGCTGCGGCCGATCACGATCACCTGGTCGAGCCAGGCCTTGAGGGCGGACGGGATCGTGAAGTTGTACATCGGGGTGCCGATGACGACGGCGTCCGCCTGCTCCAGCTCGGTGACCAGCTGCTCGCGCAGGGCCCAGGCCGCCTGCTGCTCCGGGCTGCGGTGCTCGGCCGGGGCGAAGGCGGAGGTGATGCCGGCGGCGTCCAGGTGCGGCAGGGGCTCGGCGGCCAGGTCGCGGTAGATCACGGTGCCGCCCGGGTTGGCGGCCTCCCAGGCATCCCGGTACGCCGCGGAGACCTCGCGGGAGACGGAGCCCTCGGAGAGCGCGGACGAGTCGATGTGCAGCAGCGTGGGCATGGCGATGCCTCCATTTCGGAAGTTACTGCAGCGCGGTGCGCTGCTTCCGCAACAGTAGCAGCTTACTTTTCTATAGTCACTTGCCGCGGGGCAGTACCCTGGACGGCATGGCGCAGGAAACAGCACCGGCACACGCTGCCTGTACGGGGGCGGACGCCGCCATCACCCGGGTCTTCGCCCTGCTCGGCAAGCGCTGGACGGGGCTCGTGGTCGCCGTGCTCAGCAACGGTCCCGGCCACTTCTCCGAGCTGCGCCGCGCCATCCCCGGCATCAGCGAGCGGATGCTCTCCGACCGGCTCACCGAGCTCGGCGAGGCCGGCCTGGTCCTCCGCGAGGTCGACGAGGGCCCGCCGCTGCGGGTCCGCTACCGGCTCACCGAATCCGGGGCCGCGCTCGGCCCCGCCCTCACCGAGCTGCGCGCCTGGGCGGAGCGCTACCTGCCCCCGCCGCCGCCCGGCGGCTGCCGGTAGCCCGGCACCCCACGAACGACGGAGCGCCCCGCCGCGGACCGCCGAGCAACTGCTCGGCACCGCGACGGGGCGCTCGTGTCGATCCGGAGGGTTACTTCCCGCCCTTGCCGGTGATCTTGTCGATGCGGGAGCCGATGCCCCAGGTGGTGACGCGCCAGAGGGCTTCGGCGACGATGTTGCGGCTCATCTTGGAGTTGCCGT
>NZ_JBEYFP010000633.1:0-3469 GCF_040634455.1 Kitasatospora sp. NPDC007106 | reverse complement strand
GCCCGGCCGTCGCCGGGGTCGGCAGGCCCGGGACGGTCGGGACGTCCCAGGAGGGCGGCGGCACGGCCGGGGCGGCCGCGGTCACCGTCGGGCCCGGCCGGGTGGGCGGGGCGTCGACCGTGCCGCAGACCGCGACGGCCGTGATCTGCTGGCTCGCCGGCACGGTGGCGCCGCGGAGCTCCTGGTCGTCGGCGCCGCGCGCCCGCGAGTCGAAGTAGCCGTTGCCGGTGAGCTCTTCGCGGCTGCGGTGCTCGATCCACACCGAGTCGTGGAACTGGGTGCCGGCGGTCTGCTCGTTGCGTCCGGCGAGGTGCCACTCCCGGACGACGTGCCCGGAGCTGCCGGGCGGCGGTCCGTCCGCGGAGGCGTACAGCAGGCCGTCGCCGAAGTACGGCTGCGGACGGGCGCCGCCGCCCGCGGAGGCCACGGTGAAGCCGAAACCGCCGCCCACCGCGAAGGTCTTCTTCGGGCACCGCACGGTGAGTTCGGCCGTGCCGCCGGCCGCGACGGCGGCCTGCGCGGTCACCACGGAGACGTCCTTCAGCTTGGCGCAGATCGCCCGGACGCCGACCGCGTAGTTGGCCTGCGGCGGCTGCGGGTCCTCGATCCTGGTCCGGCGTTCGACACTGTCGCTGCTCTGCAACGGGTAGGTGCGGGACGCGAGTCGGGTCCCGGGATTGACCGAGGCCACCCAGGAGAACGGGGCGGTGCCGGAGCCGTCGAGCGGGGCGAGCCGCTCCAGCGGCAGCGGGGCCGCGCCGTGCCCGGTGACGGCCCGGTCGGCCCGGAACTCCATGCCGGTCATGGTGAATCCGGGGATGCAGGTGTCCGTGCCGAGCGCGGAGCCGGCCAGCCCGGCCCAGGGGCCGTCCGTGGTCAGGTCGTGGATCCGGCCGTCGGCACCGGCGGTCACCTTGTCCACGCGGTCCCGGAAGGCCAGCGCCCGCCGGGTGTAGCCGCCGCGCGGCGCGAACTCCACCGGCGCGTTCACGCACAGCGCGTACACGGTGAGGGTGACCGGCGCGCTGCCCGGGTTGTACGCGGCCGCCAGCCACGCGCTGCTGCCGACGAACTCGCTGGTGGTGGCGTAGCCGGCGCCGTCGACGGCGTACCCGCCGCCGAGCGCCGTCTCGTTCGCGGCACAGCCCGCCACCGCCGTCCGCTGCCCGCCGGCCTCCAGCGCCACCTGCGCGTTGCGCTGCACCACCCGCAGCTGCGGCTCCGTCCTCGCCCACCACACGCCGGCGCCGACCGCGCCGGTGAGCACCAGGGCCCCGGCCGCCACCGCGGCGGCGGTCTTGCCGCCCAGCACGCCGGCCGCTCCCGTCCGGACCGCAGAACCCATCGCCGCCGCCCCTCCGCCCCGTTCGGGGCGTCCCGCGCCATCAGGACGTGCCGTGCCCGGCCGCGCCGGCCCGTGGAAGTGCCCTTGTGCCCCACGCGCCCCGGCGCACCCGTGCCCGTGGGGAGGTGCTCCCGCGGGGTGTGCGAGGGGACGGCCGGCACAATGTAGCGCCGCCGCAGGGCCGCGCCCAGGGTCCGCACAACGCTTTCCGTGCGGGGCCCCGGACGGCGGACGGTCAGCGGTGGGCGAGGGCGAGCAGGAGTCCGCCGTCGGCCGAGGCCGGCAGGTCGAGGGCGGCCGCCACGTCCGGCGGGAGGTCGCGCAACCCCAGCAGGCCGGCGGTGAGTTCGGCGGTCGCGCGGTGCCAGTCGCCGGCCCGGCGCAGCAGGGTGTGACCGCTGCCCGCCACCCGGTAGCCGGCCGCCCGGGCGCCGGCGCCGCGGGCCCGGCCGGCGAAGCGCAGGGTGGCGTCCGGCGCGGTGACCCGGTCCAGGTCGCCGTGCAGCATCAGCAGACGGCGGCCGGTCAGGTGCTCGCACGGCTCGTCGTCGGGGCACCAGGGGGCGAGTGCGACCACGCCGGTCACACAGGGGTGCCCGCCGGCCCGCAGGGCGGCGCGGCCGCCCATCGAGTGGCCGATCAGCACGGTCGGCACCGGGCCGAGTTCCTCGGCGAGCTCCTCCAGGGCGGCGAGGGTGTCTTGGGCGGCGTCGGCGCGCTCGCCGTTCCAGCCGCGGCAGCGGTAGCGGACGACGCCGACCGCCACTCCCGCGCCGGCGGTGGCCTTCTCCACGGCCCGGGCGAAGGGGCGCATCCGCAGCCCGGGCAGGTTGACCGGGCCGGGCCGGTGCAGGCCCGCCTCCTGGCCGCCGTGCAGCACCAGCACCGCGGCGGCGGGTGCCTCGGGCCGCTCGCGCCACACCAGCGCCCGGTGGCCGGGTGCCCCCGGGACCGCCTGTCCGTCCATCGCCGTCACTCCTGTCAGCCGAGGCTGTCACTGTACGCGGCGCCGCGGAGCGGCCGGGAGGACGGCCCGGCCGCCGGCGCCGGCGGGTGCGCCGTCCGCGGACCGTTCGGCGTCCGTCCCGTCGGTGCGGCCCCGCGGCTCGTAGGGTTGGGGACGCCGGCCGGCCGCGGTTCCGGCCGGCAGCCGTCCGACGAGAGACCGTCACCCCCGAAGGAGAGGCCATGCCTGACGCCCCCTCGATCCCGCCCGCCACGGGCGCCCCCGCCCGGGCCGAGATCGGCGTGATCGGCGGTTCCGGCCTGTACGCGCTGCTCGACGACGTCACCGAGGTCACCGTGCAGACCCCGTACGGGCCGCCGAGCGACTCGGTCTTCCTCGGCGAGGTGGCGGGCCGCAGCGTCGCCTTCCTGCCGCGGCACGGCCGCGGGCACACCCTGCCGCCGCACCGGATCAACTACCGGGCCAACCTGTGGGCGCTGCACTCCCTCGGGGTGCGGCAGGTGCTCGGGCCGTGCGCGGTCGGCGGGCTGCGCACCGAGTACGGCCCGGGCACGCTGCTGGTGCCGGACCAGTTCGTCGACCGGACCCTCGGCCGGGCCCAGACCTTCTACGACGGACTGCCGCTGCCGGACGGCTCGCTGCCGGAGGTGGTGCACGTCTCGATGGCGGACCCGTACTGCCCGGACGGCCGGCGGGCCGCGCTGGCCGCCGCCCGCGCCAACGCCTGGGAGCCGGTCGACGGCGGCACCCTGGTGGTCATCGAGGGGCCGCGCTTCTCCACCCGCGCGGAGTCCCGCTGGTTCACCGCCAACGGCTGGTCGGTGGTCGGCATGACCGGCCATCCGGAGGCCGTGCTCGCCCGCGAACTCGGGCTCTGCTACACCTCGTTGGCGCTGGTCACCGATCTGGACGCGGGGGTGGAGACCGGCGAGGGCGTCACCCACGCCGAGGTGCTGGAGGTCTTCGCCCGCAACGTGGACCGGCTGCGCACGGTGCTGTTCAAGGCGGTGGCCGACCTGCCGGCCGCGCGGGACTGCGTCTGCTCGCACGCCCTCGACGGCCTGGAGACCGGGCTGGCCGGCGTCCCCGAGCCGCCCGCCGCCGGGTGACCGGCTCCGCACCCGCCTCCGCACGCAGGGGCGCGCCGCGCGGGCGCC
>NZ_JBEYFP010000632.1:0-3470 GCF_040634455.1 Kitasatospora sp. NPDC007106 | reverse complement strand
GGTCACATTCCGAACCCGGAAGCTAAGCCTCGTAGCGCCGATGGTACTGCAGGGGGGACCCTGTGGGAGAGTAGGACGCCGCCGAACAATTCTTCATGGCAAAGCCCCCACCCAGCAGGGTGGGGGCTTTGTTGTTGTAAGGTCAATGCCGCACACGTTCACGGCGGTACAGCTGTCAGGAGGGTCCCAGGTGGAGGTTCAGGAGACGCGGGTGCAGACGGACCGCGTCCTCACCATCCCCAACCTGCTGAGCATGGCCCGGCTGGTGGGTGTGCCCATCTTCCTGTGGCTGATCCTCTGGCCGGTGTTCGGCGGGCCGGAGAACGACGGCTGGGCGATCGTCGTGCTGATGCTGAGCGGCGTCAGCGACTACCTGGACGGCAAGCTCGCGCGGCGCTGGGGTCAGGTGAGCCGGCTCGGCCAGATCCTGGATCCGGCGGCGGACCGGCTGTACGTGCTGTCCACGCTGGTCGGTCTGACGTGGCGTGAGATCCTGCCGCTGTGGGTCACCGTCGTGCTGCTGGCGCGCGAACTGTTCATCGGCTCGCTGCTTCCCATTCTCAATCGGCACGGTTACGGGCCGCTCCAGGTGAGTTTCCTGGGGAAGGCGGCCACGTTCAATCTGATGTACGCCTTTCCGCTTCTGCTGCTCGGCAACGGGGAGAGCTGGCTGGCCACGGTCGCCGAGCCGGTCAGCTGGGCATTCATCTGGTGGGGCACGGTGCTCTACTGGTGGGCCGGCATCCTGTACGCCGTCCAGGCCCGGCAGCTGGTGCGGGCGGACCGTACGGCCGCCGTTTGAGCGGGCTGTTTGCACGCTGCTGACAAGATCTCCACGTCCGACTTGCCACGACACGGTGAGTCGGACGTTTTTATCCGGGTAGAGAAGCTCTGGAACGGTTTGATGGATCTGCAGGGTTCACCACCGCGAAGGAGGACGCACCCGAATGAAAGCCGTTGTGATGGCGGGTGGCGAAGGCACTCGACTCCGTCCGATGACGTCGAGCATGCCCAAGCCACTACTGCCGGTGGCCAACAGGCCGATCATGGAGCACGTGCTGCGGCTGCTACGGCGGCACGGTCTCACGGACACCGTGGTGACCGTCCAGTTCCTGGCCTCCCTGGTGAAGAACTACTTCGGGGACGGCGAAGAGCTGGGGATGAACCTCACCTATGCCAATGAAGAGGTCCCGCTCGGTACCGCGGGCAGTGTGAAGAACGCCGAGGACGCGCTCAAGGACGACTCGTTTCTGGTGATCTCCGGTGACGCGCTCACCGATTTCGATCTTTCCGAGTTGGTGGCCTTCCACCGTGAGAAGGGCGCGCTGGTCACCGTCTGCCTGACCCGGGTGCCCAACCCGTTGGAGTTCGGCATCACGATCACCGACGAGGAGGGGCGGGTCGAGCGCTTCCTGGAGAAGCCGACCTGGGGCCAGGTCTTCTCGGACACGGTGAACACCGGCATCTACGTGATGGAACCCGAGGTCTTCTCCTACGTCGCGGCCGGCGAGTCGGTCGACTGGTCGAGCGACGTCTTCCCGCAGTTGCTCAAGGAGGGCAAGCCGGTCTACGGCTACGTCGCCGAGGGCTACTGGGAGGACGTGGGCACGCACGAGAGCTACCTGAAGGCGCAGGCGGACGTCCTCGAGGGCAAGGTCGACGTCGAGCTGGACGGCTTCGAGATCTCGCCGGGTGTGTGGGTGGCCGAGGGCGCCGAGGTCGACCCCGAGGCGATCCTGCGCGGTCCGCTGTACATCGGCGACTACGCAAAGGTCGAGGCCGGGGTTGAGCTGCGCGAGCACACCGTGCTGGGCAGCAACGTGGTCGTCAAGCGCGGTGCCTTCCTGCACAAGGCGGTCATCCACGACAACGTGTACGTCGGCCCGCAGTGCAACCTGCGCGGCTGCGTGATCGGCAAGAACACCGACGTGATGCGGGCCGCGCGGATCGACGAGGGTGCGGTGATCGGCGACGAGTGCCTGATCGGCGAGGAGTCGCTGCTGGCGGGCAACGTCCGGGTCTATCCGTTCAAGACCATCGAGGCCGGCGCGGTCGTCAACACCTCGGTGATCTGGGAGTCCCGCGGCCAGGAGCACCTGTTCGGCGTGCGCGGCGTCTCCGGCATCCTGAACGTGGAGATCACTCCGGAGCTCGCCGTCCGGCTGGCCGGCGCGTACGCCACCACCCTCAAGAAGGGGGCGACGGTCACCATCGCGCGTGACCACTCGCGTGGTGCCCGGGCGCTCAAGCGGGCGATGATCTCGGCGCTGCAGACCAGCGCGATCGACGTCCGCGACCTGGAGAACGTCCCGATGCCGGTCGCGCGGCAGAACACCGCGCGCGGCAGTGCGGGCGGCATCTTCCTGCGGACCACGCCGGGAGTGCCGGACTCGCTGGACATCCTGTTCTTCGACGGGGCCGGCGCCGACCTCTCGCAGGCGAGCCAGCGGAAGCTGGACCGCGTGTACGCGCGCCAGGAGTTCCGGCGGGCCTTCCCCGGTGAGATCGGCGACCTGCTGCACCCGTCCAGCGTGTTCGACTCGTACGCGCGGAACCTGCTGCGGGCGGTCGACACCAGCGGGGTGCGCGAGGCCGGCCTGAAGGTCGTGGTGGACGCCGCGCACGGCAGTGCGGGGCTCGTCCTGCCGAGCATCCTCGGCCGGCTCGGCGTCGAGACGCTCACCGTCGACAGCGGCCTCGACGAGGCCCGGCCGACCGAGGACGCCGAGGAGCGGCGGGCCGCGCTGGCCCGGCTCGGTGAGCTGGTGGCGTCCTCGCGGGCGGCGTTCGGTGTGCGCTTCGACCCGGTCGGCGAGCGGGTGTCGTTCGTCGACGAGCTCGGCCGGGTGATCCAGGACGACCGGGCACTGCTGGTGCTGCTCGACCTGGTCGCGGCGGAGCGGCGCAGCGGCCAGGTGGCGCTGCCGGTGACGACGACCCGGATCGCCGAGCAGGTCGCGGCGTATCACGGCACCCAGGTGACCTGGACGACCACCTCGCCGGACGACCTCGCGAAGGCGGCCGCGGAGGAGGGCACGGTGTTCGGCGGCGACGGGCGCGGCGGGTTCGTGGTGCCCGAGTTCAGCGGTGTGCTGGACGGTCCGGCGGCGTTCGTCCGGCTGGTCGGCCTGGTGGCCCGCACCCAGCTCACGCTGAGCCAGATCGACGCCCGGATCCCGCAGGCGCACATCAAGCGGCGCGACATCGCGACGCCGTGGGCGGCCAAGGGCATGGTGATGCGCTCGGTGGTGGAGGCGGCCGGCAGCCGGCGGCTGGACACCACGGACGGCGTGCGCGTGGTCGAGGCCGACGGCCGGTGGACGCTCGTCCTGCCGGACCCGGCCGAGGCGGTCACCCACCTGTGGGCGGAGGGCCCCGACGACGAGGCCACCGAGCAGCTGCTCGACGAGTGGGCGGCGGTGGTGGACTCGGCCGGACGCTGAGGGAACACCGTCCGGTGACCCGGCCGG
>NZ_JBEYFP010000631.1:0-3475 GCF_040634455.1 Kitasatospora sp. NPDC007106 | reverse complement strand
CCGGCGTGCAGGGCTGCGACGCGTCCTCGTACGAGGACGGCCAGCTGCCCGGGAGCCCGGGACGATGCACCCCGTACTGGGCGAGCATCAGGTCGAAGACGGTGGTGACGAGCCGGCCGCCGATCCGGCGCACCGGCACCCCGCGCACCAGGACGGAGCCGCCCTCGGTGGCGCCCTCGTCGAAGCGGGGCAGCGCGATCTCGACGGTCTCCTCGGCCCGCTCCAGCAGGCTCAGCTCGGGCACGACGTCGCCCAGGTCGAGGTTCCAGTGGCCCTGTTCCTTCGCCCAGCGGAAGCCGAGCGAGCCGTTCGGCACCACCGGCTCGCCGGTGGCCGAGTCGACGAGGACGGTCTTGGAGCCGGCGTGCTCCGTGTCCTGCCCGAGGTCGGCCGCGGTCAGGAACCCGTCCGGGACGAGGCCGTGCTCGTGCTCGCGCAGGGCCACCAGGAACGGGGCGTCGGTGAACGTGCGCAGGTAGTCCCGGAAGTACGGCACTTCGCGGTCGACGAGGAACTCGCGCAGGACCACGTGGCCCATGGCCATGGCCAGTGCGCCGTCCGTGCCGGGGTGCGGGGCGAGCCACTCGTCGGCGTGCTTGACGTTGTCGGCGTAGTCGGGGCTCACCGCGACGATCTTGGTGCCGTTGTAGCGGGTCTCGGTCAGGAAGTGCGCGTCGGGTGTGCGGGTCACCGGGATGTTGGAACCCCACATGATCAGGTAGCCCGCGTTCCACCAGTCCGCGGACTCCGGCACGTCGGTCTGGTCGCCCCAGACCTGCGGCGAGGCGATGGGCAGGTCCGCGTACCAGTCGTAGAACGACAGCAGCGTCCCGCCGATCATCGAGTGGTACCGGGCCCCGGCCGCGAACGACGCGATCGACATCGCCGGGATCGGCGAGAAGCCCGCCACCCGGTCCGGACCGTACGTCCTGACGGTGTGCACCTGGGCGGCGGCGACCAGTTCGGTCACCTCGTCCCAGTCCGCGCGCACCAGGCCGCCCTTGCCGCGCGCCCTCTTGTACGCCCGCGCCTTCGCCGGGTCCCCGGTGATCTCGGCCCACGCCGCCACCGGATCGCCCAGGCGTCTGCGGGCCTCCCGCCACAGCTTCAGCAGCTCGCCCCGCACGTACGGGTAGCGCACCCGGCTCGGCGAGTAGGTGTACCAGGAGAACGACGCCCCGCGCGGGCAGCCGCGCGGCTCGTACTCCGGACAGTCGGTGCCGATGGACGGGTAGTCGGTCGCCTGGTGCTCCCAGGTGATGATCCCCTCCTTGACGTACACCATCCAGGAGCAGGAACCCGTGCAGTTGACCCCGTGGGTGGACCGCACGACCTTGTCGTGGGACCAGCGGTCCCGGTAGAAGCCCTCCCACTCCGTGCCGCCCTCGCCGAACGAGGCGCGGCCGTCGGCCGACACCTCACGGCGGGTCAGCAGGCGTCTCGCCGCCAGCGGCCAGTGCTGTCGTTCGCGGGGCCCGGGGTCACCCGCAGCGCTCTCCTCGTCCATGGCCCGAACGCTAGGCAGTGCCCGCAGGTCCGCGCGGGGGCCGAAGGTCCCTGATCACCCGGCCGGCCGGCCCGGGGCACCGGCCGGGAACCGGGCCCTCCGGCACCCCGGTCCGGGACGGTCGGCAGGGACCGCGCAAGGCCCCGGACCAGCAGGCTGATGCCCGACCGAGCCCGAGGCCACCGGCGTGCACGACCTGACGGGCCGCACACCGGAGAGACGGAGAACCCCATGGACACCCGACCGAACGGGACGAGAGCGGCCGCGCCGGCCTCCGGGAGGCGGACCCTGATGCTGGCCCTGGCCACCCTCGGCTTCGCCCTCAACTTCTGGGCCTGGGCGCTGATCAGCCCGCTCGGGCCGCGGTTCAAGGACTCCCTCGGCCTCAGCTCCTTCCAGCAGTCGCTGCTCGTCGCCGTGCCGGTGATCGTCGGGTCGCTGGGCCGCATCCCGGTCGGCGCGCTCACCGACCGCTACGGCGGCCGGGTGATGTTCCCGCTGGTGTCCGCCGCCACCATCGTCCCGGTGCTGTACCTCGGCCTCGCCGGGCACTCCTCGCTGACCGAACTGCTCGTCGGCGGGTTCTTCCTCGGCGTCGCCGGCACCTCCTTCGCCGTCGGCGTGCCCTTCGTCAGCGCCTGGTTCCCGCCGGAGCGGCGCGGCGCGGCCGTCGGCGTGTTCGGCGCCGGGATGGGCGGCACCGCCATCAGCGCCCTGACCACCGTGAACCTGGTCAAGGGCCACGGCACCGCCACCCCCTTCGTCCTCACCGCGGTCGTGCTCGCCCTCTACGCGGTGGTGGCACTGCTCCTGCTGCGCGACGCCCCCGGCCGGACGGTGCCCTCCGAGCCGCTCGCCCGCCGCCTCGGCGCGGCGCTCCGGCTGCACGTCACCTGGCAGGCCTCCGCCCTGTACGCGGTCGCCTTCGGCGGCTACGTCGCCTTCTCCGTGTACCTGCCGACCTACCTCAAGACCGCCTACGGACTCCAGAGCGCCGACGCGGCCAACCGGATGGCCGGGTTCGTGCTGCTCGCCGTCCTGATGCGGCCGGTCGGCGGCTGGCTGTCCGACCGCACCAGCCCCGTCCGGGTCCTGACCTGGGCGCTCGCCGTGGTCGCCCTCGGCGCCCTGGTCCAGGGCTTCACCCCCGCACTCGCGCCGCTCGGCACGGCGGCCTTCCTGGCCATGGCCGCGGCGCTCGGCGCCGGCAGCGGCGCCACCTTCGCCCTCGTCGCCCTCCTCGCCCCCGCGAACCAGGTCGGCTCCGTCACCGGCGTGGTCGGCGCGGCCGGCGGCCTCGGCGGCTTCGTCCCGCCGCTCGTGATGGGCGCCCTGTACGGCAGCTACCACTCGTACGCGGCCGGCCTGGCGGCCCTCACCCTGGTCGCCCTGGCCGCCGTGGTCTTCACCGCCACCCGGGTCCGGCGCGCCGTCCGCGCCGCCTGACCCGTCCTCCGACCGACGAGGAGAACCCCGACATGTGCGAGTACTGCGGGTGCCAGGCACTGGCCACCATCCGCGACCTGACGAACGAACACGAGGCGGCGGTCAACCTGATCGGCACGGCCCGGGTCGCCCACCGCGAGGGCGACCCGGCCCGGATGGCCGAGGCCGCCCGGGCGATCGCCGCGATCCTGCGCCCGCACACCGAGGTCGAGGAACACGGCCTGTTCCCGGCCCTGGCCGGCGAGTTCCCCGAGCACATCGCCGCCCTGGAGGCCGACCACCGCCGCATCGAAGCCGTCCTCGCCGAGGCCGCGGACGGCACCCCCACCGACCCCGCCTGGCCCCGGCGCCTCCTGGACACCCTCGCCCAGCTGCGGGCCCACATCCTCAAGGAACAGGACGGCGTCTTCCCCGCCGCCCTCGCCGCACTGGGCCCGGCCGACTGGGAGGCCGTCGAAGCCGTCCGCGCCCGCGCCGGCACGGCCCTCCCCCGCCCGGCCCGCTGACCACCGCCCGCTGACC
>NZ_JBEYFP010000630.1:0-3482 GCF_040634455.1 Kitasatospora sp. NPDC007106 | reverse complement strand
GCCGCGCCGGGCGCGGGCCTGGGCCTGAGCCCGTTGCGCTGAGGCGGCGCGGCCTGGCCCCCGCTCAGCCCGCGGTGTTGATCATCGAGGCGGCGGCGTAGGTCAGGTAGTCCCAGAGCTGGCGCTCGGCGTCCTCGGGCAGGTCCAGCTCGTCGAGGGCGGTGCGCATGTGCCGCAGCCAGGCGTCGTGGGCGGCGCGGTCCACCTTGAACGGGGCGTGGCGCATCCGCAGCCTCGGGTGGCCGCGCTCCTCGCTGTACGTCCGGGGCCCGCCCCAGTACTGCATGAGGAAGAGGGCGAAGCGCTCCTCGGCCGGGCCGAGGTCCTCCTCGGGGTACATCGGCCGCAGCAGCTCGTCCGTGGCGACGCCCTGGTAGAAGCGGTGCACCAGCCGGCGGAAGGTGGCCTCGCCGCCGACCGCGTCGAAGAAGGTCTCCTCGGAAAGCGTGCTCTGCGGGATCTCGTTCACCCGACCATGGTCGCAGACGGCCGCGGGGGCCGTACACCGGTCTTCCGGCCTACGACCCCCGCCGCCCCGGGCACGGCCCGGGGCGTTGCGTCACTCACCGACTACACGTCGTCCCAGTTGAAGAAGCGCCAGGCGATCAGGCAGAGCACGGCCGAGAAGGCCAGCAGTCCGCCCATCGCCGGCAGCGCGTCCATGACGCCGCCGCCGCGGCTGAGCACCGACTGCGAGGCGGTGACCAGGTAGCGCAGCGGGAAGACCTTGGAGACGGTCTGCAGCCAGCCCGGGCTGCCGTCGAGCGGGATGAACGCGCCGCCGAGGAAGGACATCGGCAGGATGATCAGCTGGTTGATGCCGTTCGCCGCCTCCTCGGTCTTGGCGAGTCCGCCGGTGAGCAGGCCGATCGACATGAAGGCGATGGTGGCGCAGAGCACCAGCGGGACGATCAGCCACCAGTTGCCGCTGAGCTTCAGCCCGAAGAACGGCGTGGTGGCGATCGTCAGGAAGATCGCCGTCTGGGCGAGGGCGATCACGCAGTTCACCGCGACCCGGGCGCCGATCACCGCCGGGATGGAGACCGGGGCGAGCCGCAGCCGGCGCAGCACCCGCTTGGTGCGCCAGTTGATCAGGGTGAAGGAGGCGCCGTAGACCGCGCCGGAGGCGATGGCCCAGCCGAGCAGGCCCGGGGTGAGGTACTGGATCGGCTTGAGCGACTGGTCCTCGACCTGGACGGAGGCCATGGTGAACGCCGGCGGCTTGCCGGACGCGGCCTGGTTGGCGGCCTTCACCAGGTTGTCCACGATCGCCTGGACGCTGCCGGCCTTGACCGGGTCGGCGGCGCTGTGGCGGACCACCACCTGGCCGTTCGGGCCCTGCTCGACGAGGGCGTCGATGTCTCCCTTGCGGACCTTCTCCAGGGCGGCGGCCTCGTCGTCGATCTTCGTGACGGTGAGGACCTTCTCCAGTTCCTTGCGGTCCTCGCCCTGCACGGAGTCGAGCACCTGGACGGCGCCGACCTGGGCGACCTTCACGTGCGGGGCGCCCGCGCTCTTGAAGAGCGTGCCGAACATCAGCAGGAAGATCAGCGGCATCAGCAGGGTGAAGAAGAGCGCGCCGCGGTCGCGGACGAAGCCCAGCAGCATGACCCGGGCGAGTCCGACGAAGGCGCTGGCGCGTTCCGGCGCCTCGGGGGCCGGGGCGGCCGGCTCGCGCTCGGTCGCGGTGGGGGCGGTCGCGGTCATGCCCGGTACTCCCGTCCGGTCAGGCGGAGGAAGACGTCCTCCAGGGTGGCGCCGCGGACCTCCAGGCCGCGCAGCGCGTTCTGCTCGGCGAGCACCGACAGCACCGGTGCCGGGACGCGGGTCGACACCGACAGCGAGACGCCGTCGTCCTCCAGGCCGGCCAGTTCGGCGCCGGCCGCGGTGAACAGCTCGCGGGCGGTGTCGGCGGCGAGCAGCCCGGACTCGACGCTGATCCGGACGGTGTCGTCGATCTCCCGGACGAGTGCGGCCGGTGCGCCGGTCTTGAGCACCTTGCCGTGGTCCATCACGGACACCCGGTCGCAGAGCACCTCGGCCTCGTCGAGGTAGTGGGTGGTGAGGACGACGGTGCGGCCCTCGGCGTTGATGTCGCGCAGCAGGTCCCAGAGGTTGCGGCGGGCCTGCGGGTCGAGACCGGTGGTGGGCTCGTCCAGGAAGACGAGCTCCGGGTCGTGGACGAGTGCGCAGGCGATGGACAGGCGCTGCGCCTGGCCGCCGGACATCTTCTCGGTCTGGACGGCGGCGGAGTCGGCCAGGCCGACCTTGTCCAGCATGGCGTCGGCCCGCTTCGGGCCCACGCCGTAGAAGGAGGCGAAGGTGCGGATCGTCTCGCGGGCGGTCAGCCGGTTGAAGAAGGACGACGCCTGGAACTGCACGCCGATGCGCGGCAGCAGTGCGGTGTTGCGCGGCCAGGGCTTGAGCCCCAGCAGTTCGACGCGGCCCTCGTCGGGCTCGCGGATCCCCTCCAGGATCTCCAGAGTGGTGGTCTTACCGGCCCCGTTCGGTCCGAGAATCCCGTAGAACTCGCCCGCCTCGACGGTGAGTGACACACCGTCGACGGCCTGGACGTCCCCGTACCGCTTCCGTATTCCGTCGGCGGATATAGCTGCAGTCATGGTGCATGACATTAGGCGGTTCCGTGCCGGTGCGGTGGTGGTTACCAGGCAAAACCCCGGAAAAACCCGTCGGGCGGGGCCGGTTGGCGACCGGCCCCGCCCGACGGCCCGTCAGGCGCGGTGCAGCGTGATGGTCGTCCAGGCGCCGATGTGGATCCGGTCGCCGTCGTTCAGCGGGATCGCGGTGTGCGGCGGCACCGGGTCGGCGCCGCCGTTCATCGTGGTGCCGTTGGTCGAGTCCTGGTCCACCAGCACCCAGCTGCCGTCGGGCTGCTCGGCGAGCATGGCGTGCAGGTGCGAGGCGCCCGGGTCCTCCGGCGGCACCGACAGGTCGATCTCCGGCACGGTGCCGCGCTGCTGGCTGCGCCGGCCGATCCGCAGCTGGCCGCGGCCGGTCAGCGGGATGCGCCGCTCGGGGCAGTACGGCGGGAAGAACAGCCCCGACGCGTCCGGGCCGCTGCGTGCCATCATGTCGGCGAAGTAGTCCCGGTCGGCGCTGACCACCGCGATCCACTGGGTGCGGACCGGCGGGGGCGGCGGGGCGGCCGGACCGGCGCCGGGGTGGCCCTGCGGACCGTGCGGGCCCGGCTGGCCGTGCGGCGCCTGCTGGCCGGGCCCGGGCGGGGCCAGCCGGAAGGACGTCCCGAAGCCGTCGCTGCCCGGGCCGCCGGCGGGGTCGGCGTAGACCGGGCCCGTCCGCTCGTAGCCGTCGGGCTCGGCGAACGGCGCCGGGGCCGGCCGGTCGAAGCCCTGCTTCTCCAGGCTGGGCGGCTGGTAGCCGGACGGCGCGGGCGCCGGGGCACCGGCCGGCGGCGGGTAGCCGTAACCGCCGCGCGGCGCGGCCGGCGGGGGCGGCGGAGC
>NZ_JBEYFP010000629.1:0-3485 GCF_040634455.1 Kitasatospora sp. NPDC007106 | reverse complement strand
GCGCCGCCCGCGTCCTGGCCGTCGCCGTCACCCTGCTCGGCGCCCTGCGGATCGCCCTCGCGGCGCAGGACGCCCCGACCGGTTGGTGGGTGCTCTACACGGCGACCGCCCTGATGCCGTACCTCGCCGGCGGCGCCTTGCTGCTCGCCGCCCCGCCCGATCTGCTCGACGAACCGCGGCGCCACGCCCGGCCGCTCTTGGTGCTCGCCGGCGCGGCCGCCGGCTTCGCTGCGACGCAGGCGCAGGGGGGCTACGACACCCGGCACCTGATGGACGGGTGGCGGTCGCTCCTCCTGCTGCTCGCGCCCCTGCTGCCGGCCGTCCTGTGCGCAGCCCGCGGCCGCCTCGACGCCGCAGCCGCCGGGCTCGCCCTGCTGCCGCTGACCGCCGCCTTAAGCCTGTTCAGCCTCTGGCAGCAGGCGGGCGGAGTCCTCGGCCTGCTGCCATGGGCGGCCGCGACCACGTCGGCCCTGGCCGCCGCAGCGCGTCTCCTGGCAGGCCGTCACTCGCGAGCGGCGGTCAACTAGGGCTTGTGTGATGTCGTGATCAATCCTCGGGTTCTGCCCCTGCTCCGGGGCAGAACCCGGTAGGAATGTTGGCTGTGACGCGCAGGCAACTCACCGACGAGCAGTGGAGTTTGATCGAGCCCTACCTGCCGATCGGCAGGTTCGGGCCCTATCCCGAACGGCTTCGCGACCAGTTCGAGGGAGTGATCTGGCGGTTCCGTTCCAGCGCCCAGTGGCGGGAGATGCCTGACGAGTTCGGCCCCTGGTCCACGGTCTTCGGCCGGTTTCGGGTCTGGCGGGACGCCGGCGTGTTCAGCGCACTGCTCGAAGGCCTGATCGCCGAGGCCGCCCGCGCGGGAAAGACGGACCTGTCGCTGGTCGGCGTCGATTCCACGACCGTCCGCGCCCACCACGATGCCGCCGGAATGCTCGTGGACGAGGAACTCATGCAGGCCCTGGAGGAGGCCGCGCGCGAGCAGGAGGCGGCCCGACAAAAAGGGGCGAGCCGCAGGAACAGAACGGACAGGACGAGCGAAGACGGGTCCAACTGCGACGCAAGCTCCGTCTGAAGCTGGCCCTGCTCGGCCGGTCCAGGGGTGGACTGACCAGCAAGGTCCATCTCGTCGCCGACCGCCGGTGCCGTCCGCTCGCGCTCGTCCTGACCGCGGGACAGGCCGGTGACAGCCCGCAGTTCGTCCCCGTCCTCGCCGAGGTGCGCGTGCGAGGGCCCGTCGGCCGACCCCGCACCCGGCCCGGCGCGGTCGCCGCAGATAGGGCCTACTCGTCCCGCGCCAACCGCGCCTACCTGCGCAAACGCGGCATCAAGGCCGTCATCCCCGAGAAGCGGGACCAGGCCGCCAATCGCAGAAAGAAGGGCAGCAGAGGCGGTCGGCCTGTCGGCCACGACGCCGACCTCTACAAAGAGCGCAACACCGTCGAGCGCCTGATCAACAAACTGAAGGCCTGGCGAGGCATCGCCACCCGCTGCGACAAGAAGCCCGAGAGCTACCTCGCCGGCCTCCAGCTCCGCGCCTCGATGATCTGGGTCGACGACCTCCTGCGAAATGCCGACTGATCACAACATCACACAGGCCCTAGTACTGCAACGGTGCTTACCGTGACGGGGCTTCAGCCCTTGGGCTGTGGCCTCGTCTCTTGTAGTGGCTGGTGCGGGCCTGGTGTTGGCGTCGGCGGCGCCAGTGGGACCAGTGCAGGACGTGGTCGGGTCTGCGGCGGACAGGTCGTGTGAGGTGGGCGATCAGCCGACGGATCTCGGGGACGGTGAGCGGGATCAGGTCTGGCGTTCGAGCAGGTCCGGCCCCTTTTCGAGGTGCTGGGCCCGCAGGACGGTCAGACAGGCGTGGGCGGCCATGGCGAGGGTGATGTGCCGGTACCACCCCTGGTGGCGGCGGACCTGGTAGTCGTCCAGGCCGCACTGGCCCTTGGTCGTCTGGAAGCACTCTTCGATCGCCCAGCGGGCACCCGCGACGGCGATCAGCTCGTTGAGTGTGGCGTCGGCGGGCGTGTAGGCGATGTAGTAGGCGACCTTTGTGGGATCGGTGATGCTGCGGCGGCCCGGGACCCAGTGCTTGCGGTCGGGGCGGTGCCAGGGCCGGACCTCGACGCGTGCCCAGTCGTAGACCCTGGGGCCGTGCGCGCCCTCGCCGCAGGAACGGCGCTTCCACTTCTGCCGCGGCAGGTCGGGTAGAGCCCGTACGGGCAGCCGGTCCATGCGGACGCCGACCGCACCGTCCGGGTCGAGATCGAGGAGGGCGGCCTGGTCCACGTCCTCGACTGCGCAGGCCGATCCGTACCGGACACACCCATCCACGCCCACCCCCTCCACTGACCCAAACCCGCGCTCGGCCGACCGGCCGCTGCTTCGCACCGCCAGTGCGCACCTGCGCACCTGCTGTGCGCACATCCGTTGGGTACGGGTACGCGCACCTGCGCACCCGGCCCGGCCGGTGCGCGCAGGCCGCCCGACCTGGGAGGCGAGCGGATCCTCGAGCAGTCGTAGTGCGCGCCAAGAGGTCCTGGGGTCAGCCGGGACGGCCCGGGCGTCCGCCCCGGTCGTTCCGGATGCCCGCCCCGGCCGTCGCCCCGCCGCCCGCCGGGGGCCCTTCCGTGGCCATCCGCCGACGGACCGAGTCCGGGTAACGGGCGCTGAATGTGAACGCTGCTGCGATCAGCGCGACCGGGATCACCCAGTTCAGCCAGTCGTCCCCGCCCTCGACGTGCACGGCGACCACCCCCAGCACCGCGATCACGGTGAACACCAGCCCCCACACCGCCGTCAGCAACCGGTTGACCCGCCGGAAGACCGGGCTGTCCCAGTACTGCCGCGGGGTCGACTCGCGCGCGTACTGCGCGGTGAACGGGTCGAACAGCAGCGAGCCGAACGCCACCACCGCCAGCACCCCGGACGAGATCGGCTGGGCGTACGTCTCCAGCCACTCCAGGTCGTCCCGGCCGAGGAAGAGCGCCAGCAGGCTCATGACCGCGAAGAAGGCGATGCCGGCCACGTCGAGGATCTTCCAGCCCCCTCGGCCGGCGGACGGCCGGCCTAACAGGACGGCCGTCACCAGGGCGGCGAGGGAGGCGTACTCCCAGGTGCTCGGGCTCGCCACCACGTCGAAGACGATCCACGGCGCGAACCCGGCGAAGTACCCGCCGCCGGCCGGCCGGCTCCCGTGTTCCTCGGTCCGCTGTTCCATCGGGCACCTCCGACCTCCGCGAACGGGTCCTCCCTCGATCGTGGGCGATGCGCGGAGTACGCGCACGGGCAACCGTCGGGGCCGGGCCGCCAGCCCCCGTCACCGGCCGGGCCAGGACGCACGGAGGCCGTCACCCTGACTGGAGTGGCGGCCTCTTTTGCTTTCTCACCGGGCGTTTCGTCCCTGGCTTCGGACGTTAGGTTCCGCGCCAGGTGGGGGTGGTCTCGCCGGTGAGGCGGCGGGTCATGAGGCCGATCATCGC
>NZ_JBEYFP010000628.1:0-3489 GCF_040634455.1 Kitasatospora sp. NPDC007106 | reverse complement strand
CCGGCCGCGGGGAAGCCGTCCGCCTCCAGGCTGATGACCTCGGGAAGGACGCTGGTGCACAGGCCGTGCGCCTCGCAGAGGGTCCAGTCCACGACGATCGTCCCGGCGCTCTCCATGACCGGCATGGGGAGCACGTCCTGGACGGGCCGGCCGCAGCCGTACTGGTAGGTGTGCATCTGCAGGTCCTCGTCGAAGACCTCCAGCGCCGAGGCGACGAACCGGGCGGCGGCGTCGGGATGGCTGCACGCGCCCCGACCGGTGACCGCCTTCATCCGGGACTCGACGGCCTCCAGGGCGGGCCGGCCGCCGCCCTTCACCACCTGCTCCAGCTCCTTCACCAGGGCCGGCAGACCGAGGTAGCAGGGCCCGCACTGGCCCGCCGTCTCGTCCGCCAGCCAGCGGGCGACCCGGAGGACCTCACCGAGCGGGCAGGTGGTGTGCGGCAGCGGGAGGAGCGCCCCGGCGCCCAGTGCCCCGCCGAGGCTCTGCAGGGACTGCCGGGAGACCGTCGCCTTGCCGGCGGCCTCGGGGCTGAGCCACTTGCCGTGGTAGCCGCCGGTCAGCACGCCCTGGCCGATCTCCAGGTCGAACAGCGCGAGCAGTTGCGGGAGCGGGACGCCGAGGGGCGTCTCCACCACCTGGCGGCCGGCCAGGGTGAGCAGGACCGTCCCGGGCTCCGACGGGGTGCCGGACTCCCGGTAGGGCAGCGCCCCCAGCCGGGCGGCGACGGCGAGCTGCGCGTACGTCTCGGCGTTGGACAGCAGGGTCGGCAGGCCGCGGACGCCGCTGTCGCTCGTCCGGACCTTGCCGCCGCGTGGCAGGGCGATCCCGCTGGTGATGCCGCGGGCCAGCGAGCTGCCCTCGCCCGAGACGAACCGCTCGGGCAGCCGGGCGACGTTGACCGGCACCCGGGTCGTCCGCCGCTCGGCCAGCGCCCGGCGCAGCGACTGCTCGGTGTCGGCGCGGGTGACCCCGAGGACCACCTGCTCGGCGTCCAGGGCCTCGGCTGCCAGCAGGGCCCCGTCCACGACGAGGTGGGGGGTGCGCAGCAGCAGGGCCGCGTCCTTGAGACAACTCGGTTCTCCTTCCGTTCCGTTGACCACCACGACCGGGCGGGTGCGGCGCCGGGCGGCCGACTTGACGACGGCCCGGAGCTTCCTCGCGAACGGGAAGCCGGCGCCGCCGCGACCCCGAAGGTCGACGTTCTCGGCGAGGTCCGCGAGGTCCTCGGCCTTCATCGGGGACAGCCGGCCGTGGACGACCAGGTGTTCGCGGTAGTCCAGTTGCTCGCTGTGCTCCAGGCCGGCGAAGAGCACGGGCCGGCCGAGCCAGGCGATCGGGGCGCCGCTCATCCGTCCTGCCTGCGTCGTCCGGTGCCGGCGCCGACCGTCGGCCGGCCGGCCGTGTCGGGCCGGACGGCGGTGGCCGGGCGGCGCGGGGCGCCGCGGTCCTGGAAGGCCATCCGCAGCCCGAGGGCCACGATCACGCCGACCACGGCCACGCAGTACATGACGGTGATGTAGGTGGCGGGCAGCCGGCCCGCGTTGAGTCCGTGGACCAGGCCGGCGCCCCAGGCCGGGTAGGCGAGGACGTGGACGATCCGCCAGCGCCGCGAGTCGCCGGTGCGGGCCAGCAGGCCGCGGGCCGCGCCGGCGAGTGCGACCGTGAGGAGCACGTAGCCGGAGAGCACGCCGAGGCCGTAGAGCACCGGCTTCTGCGGGTCGGCGAAGGGGACGAACGCTCCGAGTGCGCCGATCTGGTCCTGGATCAGGTTCATCCACACGTGCAGGACGAGGAAGACCACGCCGCTGATGCCCATCACCCGGTGGATCGCCTGGGCGGCGAGCCGGTGGACGGGGTACAGCAGCAGCCGGTCGGTCGCCGCCAGCCCCCACAGCACGGCGGAGGTGAACGACACCAGGGCGAGCACCCCGGCGGCGATGCCGAGGAAGGCCTGCAGTGCGCCGTTGACGGCGACGGCCGTGAGGCCGAGCCCCGCCGCCAGCACGGGGAGGAACGACCAGACCGAACGGGGCTGCCGGCCGCCGGCCTCGGGCCGGTCCGCCGCGGCCGCGGCGGGTGCCTGCTCGCTGCGCGCGGCCCGGTCCGACCGGTTCGCCTGGCGTGTTCGGGCCGCTCGGCCCGCTCGCGCCGGCCCTGCGGCCGAATGCCAGGATCGGCGTCCTTGACCTGTCAACATCGCTGAGCCCTCCGGCTGTGTCCTTGCTCTGCTCGAATGGCGCCCGGTCCCACCGGGCCGGCCGCGCGAGGGGTCGCGGCCCGGGCCGCCCGGGGTGAGCCCGGGGCGGCCCGACGGATCAGCCGCAGCGGCGACCCTCGTTGATGCAACTCACCATCTGGTCCAGCAGGTTGCGGTTCATCACGTTGATGAAGTCGCCGTGGTCGGTGATCGGGTTGTGGAGCTGCTCGGGGAAGCTGTCGACGGCGAACTTGGCGCCGGACGGCACGTCGTAGGCGACGCGCTCGACCAGCTGGGGGATGGCCCGGAAGTTCCGCGGGCAGCTGCCGTTCTTGGAGAAGGCGGTGTGGGTGCGGTGGTTGGCGCTGTCGATGTTCTTGCCGTCCCAGCAGTCCGGGAACTTCAGCGTCCGCACGACCCGGCTGCCGCCCGGGCAGATCGGGTACTTGTCGGCGAGCTGGCGGTCCTCGAAGCCGGTGCAGCTCCAGGAGGCGTGGGCGTTGGCCGGCCCGTTGGTGAGCGCCTTGGCGTCACCGGTGATGATCCGCAGGAAGCGGGTCATCGGCTGGACGCGGCTGCCGTTCGGGGAGCTGTAGGTGATCCCGACCTCGGCGGGCTGCAGGATGCGTCCGACGTTCTTGTCCTTGCCGCCGCCCGGTGCCTTGGCGTCCTTGTCGTTGGTGCCGTCGAGGAGCCGCAGCACCGGCCAGTAGTAGGCCGACTGGTCGCCGTTGGAGCAGGTGGTGCCGGCGCCGGCGAGCTTCCCGTTGGAGGAGAAGCCGTCGGTGATGCGGTTGCCGACGTAGTCGTGCATGTGGTGGGCGCCGTTGCTGACGCCGGGCGCGACGATGACGTTGTCGGGGTTGAGGTGGCGGTTCTCGTTGCGTCCGCAGCGGGAGGTGAAGGTGCCGGTGGCGGGTCCGCTGCGGGCGGGCCGGGCGGTGTTCGGGGCGACGTTGCGGATGTCGACGAAGCCGCGGCCGGGGCCGGACTTCGACCCGCCGGAGCTCTTGCTCTGCGCGGCGACGCTCTGCGCGTCGTTGGCGTAGTCCTTGGTGGAGGCGTCGACCACCAGGTCCTTGCGGATGGCGCAGTTCGCCAGTCCGGACATGTCCTGCGGCAGGCCGGAGTCCTTTCCGGCGCTCGCGGCGAGCTTGCGCAGGGTGTCGGACCGCTTGGCGGCCAGGTCGCCCATGACCCGCTTCTCGCCGCCCCCCGAGCCGGGCTCGGAGAGGCTGCGGTAGGCGTCCGCGACCTGCACGTCGAGGTCGGCGAGGTCCCGGTCGACG
>NZ_JBEYFP010000627.1:0-3494 GCF_040634455.1 Kitasatospora sp. NPDC007106 | reverse complement strand
TGCACGACCCGGGCTCGCGGGTCCCCCTACCCCGGCGGCTACCCCCTGCCGCCGGGGCCAACCCTGCCGCCGCCGCGCCTGCGCCCGGCCGCGATTGGACGGGCCCCTGGCGGGCAGGCGCGCGGTGACGGGCGGCACCGCCGGACACCCGGCGAGGCCGCCGACGACCAGTGGAGGAACAGCACCGAGGAGGACCGGCCATGACCACCCAGCCTTCCCGCAGCCAGCCGTCGGGCACCGGGCGCGAGCACCCCGACGACGCCTGGCCGCCCACCGACACCCCCGGTGCCCGGATGACCGGGGAGGGCGGCCCGCCCCCGCCCGACGACCAGGAGCCGGGCGAGGAGGCCGACGCGGCGGCCGACCCCGCCGACGACGAGGACTGAAGAGGACCGAACCCGGCACGGGCGCCGGGCCGGTGGGACGGTGGGCCGCCGGGCCGGTGGGAGGGTGGGACGGTGGACGGCGCCGGTGGGACGGGTTTCGCGGACGGCCCGGCCGTCCAGACGCAGGGCACCCCCAGGAGGTGCGCCATGCCCCCCACCGAGGGCTATGCCGTGACCCTGCCCACCGCCCCCGGCACCCACGCCCCGCCCCAGGTCGTGATCGTCACCCCGACCGGGACGTTCGGCCCCGACGGGCGCCCGGTGTACGCCGACGAGTCCGGAACCCTGCTCGTCCAGGTGACGGCCGCGGGCGTCGCCGAGCCCCTGGCGGGCTGCCCCGGCGCCCACGTCTGCCTGCACGCCGTCCCGATGCCCTGACCGACCCGGCGTTTCGCCCGACCCGTCGGTGTGACGGGTCGGGCGGAGTGCCGGGCCTCAGGCGTGTGCCGGGGTGCGGGCGAACTCCTTGACCAGCGTGCGCTCGAAGGCCGGCAGGTCGGCGGGCTTGCGGCTGGAGACCAGGGTGTTGGGGCCGTCGTGGCAGACGGAGACCTCGCGGTCGACCCAGTGGGCGCCCGCGTTCCGCAGGTCGGTGCGCAGGCTCGGCCAGGAGGTGAGGGTGCGGCCGCGGACGGCGTCCGCCTCGATCAGCGTCCACGGGCCGTGGCAGATCACCGCGACCGGCTTGCGCAGGTCGAAGAAGCCGCGCACGAAGCCCACCGCCCGCGGGTCCATCCGCAGGAAGTCCGGGTTGGCGACGCCGCCGGGCAGCACCAGGGCATCGAAGTCCGCCGCGGAGACGTCCGCGACCACCGCGTCCACCCGGAAGGTGTCGCCCGGGTCCAGGTGCTCGAACGCCTGGACCGTCCCGCTCTTGGTGGACACCAGCCGGGGTGTGCCGCCGGCCCGCTCCACCGCCTCCCACGGCGAGGTCAGCTCGACCTGCTCCGCGCCCTTCGGCGCCACCAGGAATGCCACCGTCCTGCCCTGCAGACCGGTCATGTCGGCCACCTTCCTCCGTGTTCGCGTTCGGGCCGTTCCCCGAACGTCTCACCGGCCTGCCCGGCACGAAACCGCGGCGCCGGTGCGCGTGGTCAGCCGTGGCCCCCGGGCCTGCGCCGACGGCGGCGGACGAACACCAGCGGATGGGCCGCGGCCAGTACGGCGAGCACCCCGAAGGCCAGCGCGAGGGCGGCCGGGACGGCGCGGGCGGCCGGGGCGTCGTCCCCGGCGGCCACCGCCCAGAACGCGAACAGGGCGGTCAGGAACGCCAGCAGTGGCGCGGACACCCGGGACAGCGCCTGCCGGGGCCCACCGGTCGTGGACGGCACGGCCGCTCACCTCCATCGGGACCCGGCCTTGGCCGGCCGGCCCCGTGACCGGCGTCTGCCCGGCCGTACCCGCGCCACACCCCGGGAGCGCCGGGCGTCCGTTTGTGGCCGGGCGGCCCGGGCAGGCGCACAGTGGAGGGGGTGAAGGAGGCTGCCATGCCCGTCAATCCCGGCCCGCCCGAACTGCGTCCGCACGATCCCGCCACCGGTGCCGCGCGCACCGTCCCGGTGAACCCCGGGCCGCCGCCCGAGACCCTGCGCAGGCCGCACGAGCGGCACGAAAGCCGTCCGCGGCGCCACTGGCACTGGCCGCACCGCCACGACCGGTTCGACCGCCACCACCAGGACGGCCGCGACACCGCGCAGCCGCCGGAGCGGGACACCTGACCCGACCGTTCACCCGTCCGGTCCAGGGTGACACCGTGTCGCTGTTGCGACATGGTGTCACTGCTGCTGCGACACGGTGTCACTACTGCTTTGAGGTGTCGCTGAGGTGACGGGCCGCCCTGCGCTCTGCCGTGCCCTGGCGTGCTCAGCGCCGCCGGGGACCGGAGCGGCGCAGCAGCGCGACCGGGACGAGCACCCAGCACACCGCGAACCACGCCAGCACGGCGCCCGCGATCACCCAGGCGCCCCAGGTGAGGCCGGCGACCTTGAGCAGCAGCAACAGGGCCGCGCCGACGTTCAGGCCGAGCAGGACCACCCCGAGCGAGACCATCCGGGCGGCGGCCGCGACCATGCGCGGCTTGACGTGCCGCCCGGCCAGCAGCCGGTGGTAGGAGACCGGAGCCATCAGGGTGCCGGTGGCGACGGCGCCGAGGGTCACCACCCCGACGTAGAGGGCCCGGTCGAAGCCGTGCAGCGTGGTGAACCGCTCGGTGAACACCACCGTCAGCAGGAATCCGAACATGATCTGGGCACCGGTCTGCGCGACCCGTACCTCCTGGAGCAGTTCGGTCCAGAGCCGGTCCGCCCGCTCCTCCGGGGTCTCGTCGCGGCCGTCCGCGGGTGGCTGCTGCTCTGCCATGCTCCCCATCCTCGGTGCGGCAGCCGCTGGCTGCCGCCGGACCCGGCTGCCCGCTCGGGAAGGCCCGCCAGGGAACGCCCGGGCCGGGTCCGGACGCAGACGGGCGGCCCGCGGGTCAGGAGCGCGGGCCCGCCCTGCCGGGCGTCTGGCTCGATCCGCGGCCGGCAAACCCCGCGGGCCGGACGGACCCGCTCACGGGGCGACCGCGGTCAGCACCGGCTGGAAGAACCCGCTCGCCGCCGGCTCCGCCCAGGCCGGCCGGACGAAGCCCACGTCGAGCACCAGCCCGGTCAGCTGCTCCCGGGTGAGCGCCCAGTACACGGCGTGCCGGACCTGGGTGCGCACCCCGTCCGGGCCGCTGCGCTCCTGCACCATGTCGAGGTCGTAGTGCTCGCCGTCCTCGTGCCAGTGCCACCGCTGGAAGGTCGTGGTGCGGACCCCGTCGGCCTCGACCACCTGCGGCGGCGTCCCGGTGGGCCGGGTGCGGCGCAGTTCGTCGTACGGGCGGGTGCTGACGAGCAGCAGGCCGCCCGGGCGGAGCACCCGCCGCATCGCGTCCAGCGCGGCGCGGACGTCCCCGGCGGTCAGCAGGTGGGGGAGCGAGTTGTCCGCGCACACGACCGCGTCGAACCGGCCCCGCACGAACGGCAGCCGGCGCATGTCGGCGGCGACGGTGGGCAGTTCCGTGCCGCGGACCGCCGCCTCGCGTGCCGCCCGGGCCGCTGCCACCGCGCTGAGGTCGGAGCCGAC
>NZ_JBEYFP010000626.1:0-3503 GCF_040634455.1 Kitasatospora sp. NPDC007106 | reverse complement strand
GCCGTCCGGACCAGCCGGGCGTGCTCGGCGGGGTCCAGGGCGTGGAACTCGCCGGTGCCGCAGGCGGCGAAGACCGCGCCGGGACCGGCGGCGATCCCGGCCTCCAGGTGCGCGGCGTACACCGCGGTGTCGATCTCGCCGTCCGGGCCGAACGGGGTCACCGGGAAGAACAGCGGGCCGTCGTGCATCGTCGCCTCCTGCGGGGACGGGCGGCGGGCCGGCCCGTGCGGCCAGCCTGTCCCCGCGGGCGGTGCGGTGGTGGGCGGCGCGCCGACGGTCACCCGGCGGGCGCAGCGGGCTCGTACGGACCGGCCGCGAAGGGTGCCCGGCGGGTCGGGTGGTCGGTGCAGGGGCTCACGGGGGGCACCTCCCCCGCGCCCCTGAACCGACCATCCGAGCGGCCGGTCCGCCGGAGGTGTCGGTCAGTGCCGGCCGGCGAGGGTGAGGTCCTGGCGCAGCGCGGTGTACGCCGGCTTCGGGCGGTAGTCCTCGGTGAGCAGGTTGGCCGAGCCCTGGCCGGAGAAGGTGTTCGGGACCCAGGAGTACTTGTCGGTGAAGCCCCAGACCGTGAAGTCGGTGCAGTGCTCGGTGAGCAGGCAGCCCTGCAGCAGCACGCTGTACCCCTCGGCCTGCGCCTCGGTCTTGGTGGCGTCCGCGGGCATCACCATCCGGACGTCGGCCTCGGTGATCGCGGTGTCCAGTCCGAGGGCGTCGAAGCGCGCCAGGTTGTCGGCGATGTCGTGCGGGGCGGGGTACTGGACGGCGAGGTGGCCCTGGACACCGACGCCGTCGATCGGGACGTGCTGCGCCTTCAGCTCGGTGACCAGGGCGAGCAGTGCGGTGCTCTTGGGGTTGACGCCCTCGATGTTGTAGTCGTTGATGTACAGCTCGGCCTTGGGGTCGGCCTCGTGGGCCCAGCGGAAGGCGTCGGCGATGTAGCCCGGGCCGAGGTTGCGCAGCCAGACGGAGTCGCGCAGGGTGCCGTCGTCGTTGAAGGCCTCGTTGACGACGTCCCACTGCCAGATGTGGCCCTTGAAGTGCTTGACCTCGTCGGTGATGTGACGGTGCAGGATGTCGCGGAGCTCGTCCGCGGTGAAGCTGCCGGAGGTGAGCCATCCGGGCAGCTGGCTGTGCCAGACCAGGGTGTGGCCGCGGACCAGCTGGTGGTTGTCCCGCGCGAAGTCGACGAGGTCGTCGGCGGGGCCCCAGGTGTAGGTGCCGCGGACGGCTTCGACGGCCTCCCACTTCATCACGTTCTCCGGGGTGACGGAGCTGAACTCGGTCGCGGCCTTCTCCCGGTACGGGGCGTCGGCGGCGAGGGCGGACATGTCCACGGCCGTGCCGATGCGCACGCCGGCGCGGCGGCCGAGCTCGCCGAGGGTGCGGGCGGCCGGGTCCTTCGCCGGGTCCTTCGCCGGGGCGGCGGCCGCCCGGGCGTCGCCGGACGCGCCGGTGCCGCCCGCGGTGGCGGTGCTGCCGGTGGCGGCGGAGGCGGTGGGGAGGACGAGCGCGGTGACGGCCAGGGCTGCGGTGGTGGCCGCCACGAGGGCGGTGCGGGTCGCTCGGATCACGGAGGTCCCTTTCACGATCACACGGTGACGATTCTCGAAACTTTTCGTAGTTGACTACGCAAGTTTCAGGCACGCTAGCGGCCCGAATTTTGGACGGTCAATCCCCGTGCACGGAGGTATTTCCGCCGGGTTGACGTCCACTCATGGAGTGCCATCGGAGCGGCCGGCCCACTGCCGGGGTGGCGACCCCAGCCATTGCCCGCCAATCCATCCGTGGGGTCTGGCCGAAACTCTCGCCCTGGTTTACGATTCTGCCGCCCGGCGGGTCCGTGACTGGCGTCCGGCCGGTGGGCGCTTCGGCCCGGTGTGGGAGTGGCCGCGGCGCGGCTGCGGTGCGAGGGTCACCGCACACGTCGGCCCGGGGAGTACGTGGCGCACTCCCCGGGCCGTCATGGTGGGTCATCAGGGTGGTTCATCAGGGTGGGTCGTCATGGCGGTCGACCGGATGGGCCGACCGGGCGGGGCGGCGGACGCCGCCCCGCGGCAAGGGCTCAGCCCAGGCCGATGGACGTCCCGGCGAGGAACTCCTCGAGCTCGGCGACGTACGGGTCGATGTCGATGCCGTGCTCGGCGAGCCAGGCGTCGGAGTAGTACTTGTCGAGGTAGCGGTCGCCCGGGTCGCAGATGAGGGTCACGACGCTGCCGGCCTGCCCGGCCGCGCGCATCTCGGCGACGATCCGCAGGGCGCCCCACAGTCCGGTGCCGGTGGAGGCGCCGGCCTTCTTGCCGAGCGCGTCCTCCAGGATGCGGACGGCCGCGATGGACGCGGCGTCGGGCACCTTCATCATCCGGTCGAGGGCGCCCGGGACGAAGCTGGGCTCCATCCGGGGACGGCCGATGCCCTCGATCCGGGAGCCGCTGGGGCAGGTGGCGTCGGGGTCGCTGTTGACCCAGCCGTCGAAGAAGCAGGAGTTCTCCGGGTCGGCCACGCATATCCGGGTGTCGAACTGCATGTAGTGCACGTAGCGGGCGATGGTCGCGGAGGTGCCGCCGGTGCCGGCGGTGGCGACGATCCAGGCCGGCTCGGGGTGCGGCTCCAGCTCCAGCTGGGCGAACACGGACTCGGCGATGTTGTTGTTGCCGCGCCAGTCGGTGGCGCGCTCCGCGTAGGTGAACTGGTCCATGTAGTGGCCGCCGGTCTCCTCGGCGAGCCGCGCGGACACGTCGTAGACCTCGCAGGGGTCGTCGACGAGGTGACATCGGCCGCCGTGGAACTCGATCAGCTCGATCTTGGCCCGGCTGGTCGTGCGGGACATCACGGCGATGAAGGGCACGCCGATCAGCTTGGCGAAGTACGCCTCCGAGACGGCGGTCGAACCGCTGGACGCCTCGATGACCGGCTTGCCGGGTCTGATCCAGCCGTTGCAGAGGCCGTAGAGGAAGAGCGAGCGGGCCAGCCGGTGCTTGAGGCTGCCGGTCGGGTGGGTGGACTCGTCCTTCAGGTAGAGGTCGATGCCCCACTCCTCCGGGAGCGGGAAGCGCAGCAGGTGCGTGTCGGCGGACCGGTTGGCGTCCGCCTGAACCTTCCGCACCGCCTCCTTCAGCCAGGCCCGGTACTCCGGGTCGGAGCGATCCACGTCCACGGTGTGCAGCGCCATCGCGAGCCTCCTTGTCCTGACGTTGTCCTGACGACGTCACCTCCACCAAGCGTAACAGGCGACTACGATAAGTGACTGTTACGGCATCTCCAGCGAACCCTTATCGGGCAGCAGAGCGGTGAGACCGGGCGCCACGTCGCGCAGCCCCCGTGCAGCCCCCGTGCAGCCCCGCAGCGAGCCGCCGACCTGCGCGGACGGCCCGCCGAACGCCCGTCGAACGTCGCCCGCCGGGTGCCCGGGAGGGAGGCTGCAGGGCCGACCGGGGGTTCGTCGTCCCGGTCGTGCCCGGCGTCCCGGAGTCGGGTGACGTCGCGGGCGCGGCGGTGGCACCCGG
>NZ_JBEYFP010000625.1:0-3516 GCF_040634455.1 Kitasatospora sp. NPDC007106 | reverse complement strand
GCAGCCGGCTCGACCTGGGACGCGGCAGCTACCTCCGGCCGACCGTCTTCGACCGGGTCGACCCGGCCATGCGGCTCGCCCGCGAGGAGATCTTCGGACCGGTGCTCTCCGTCCTCGCCTTCGACGACCTGGACGAAGCCGTCGCCCTCGCCAACGCCACCGACTACGGCCTCGCCGCCGGCCTGTGGACCTCCGACCTGTCCACCGCCCACCGGGTCTCCCGCGCCCTGCGCGCCGGCACCGTCTGGGTCAACTGCTACGAGGAGGGCGACCTCACCGTGCCCTTCGGCGGCGTCAAGCAGTCCGGCAACGGCCGCGACAAGTCCGCCCACGCCCTGGACAAGTACACCGAACTCAAGACCACCTGGATCCAGCTGTGAGCACCGCCCGCCGACCCGCCCGGCCGGACCGGCGGCCCCTGGTCGCGATCCCCGCCCGCTTCGCCGCCACCACCTCCGCCCTGCGGTACGCCGCCGAGGTCAACGCCCGCGCCCTGGTCGAAGCCGTCTGGCGGGCCGGCGGCGAACCGGTGGGCCTCCACCCCCACGCCCCGGCGGGGGAGGCCGACCCGGACGAGGTCGCCGACCGGCTCGCCGCCTTCGACGCCGTACTGCTCCCCGGCGGCGGCGACATCGCCCCGCGGCGCTACGGCCACCGCCACACCCACGACAGCGTCTACGACGTGGACGACGGGCAGGACGGCTTCGACCTGGCCGTCGCCCGGTACGCGCTCGGCGCGGGGATGCCGCTGCTGGCGATCTGCCGCGGCCTGCAGGTGGTCAACACCGTCCTCGGCGGCACGCTCCACCAGGACATGGGCGGCCCGGAGCGCGAACACCGCCACCTCGTCCACCCCGTCACCCTGCGCCCGGGATCGGTCCTGGCCGCGGTCGCCGGTGCCGAGAAGGCCGAGGCCTCCTGCTACCACCACCAGCGGGTCGACCGCCCGGGGCGCGGGCTCGCGGTGACCGCCACCGCCGTCGACGGCACCGTCGAGGCGCTCGAACTCGCGCCCGGCGCGGGCTGGTTCGTCGGAGTGCAGTGGCATCCCGAGGACACGGCCGCCGACGACCCGGTGCAGCAGCGCCTCTTCGACGCCCATGTCCGGGCCGCCCGCGGCTGACCCGCCCGAAGCCCTGCGGTCAGCCCTGCCGTCAGTCCTGCTTCGGCCGGCGCCCGCTCCGCCGCGGGGCGGGCGCCTGCCCGTTCAGCAGCGACCGCCGGCGCTCCTCGCCGTGCTCCTGCACCTGCAGCACCACCCGGCGCAGCCCCTCGGCGGTACTGGCGCACTCCTCGTCGCTGAGCGCCCCGGTGACGAAGGCCTCCTCCTCGTTGAAGGCGGGGAAGACCCGCTCCATCAGCGCACGGCCCTCCGGCGTGAGGTCCAGCAGCACCAGGCGGCCGTCGGTGGGGTGGTCCGCCCGGGCCACCAGGCCGCGCGACTCCAGGGTGCGGGCCACCCCGGTCAGCGTCCCCTTGGAGATCCCCGCCTCCTCGGCCACGTGCCGGGTCTCCGACTCGCCCCAGATCCAGACCACCCAGAGCACGACGAAGGCCGTCCAGGTCAGGTCGGCCTCGCGCAGCACCGAGTTCTCCAGGTGCTGGCGCACCGCGGACGCCGCCCGGTAGATGTTCGCCACGACGGCCATCTGCTCGCGCCGCAGCGCGATCCCGCCGAGCCTGGCCTCGGCCAGTTTCTCGGCCTCGGTGAGGGAACGCTCCGCGGTCACCGGCCCACACTCCAATCGTTCGGGTCCAAAGATTGTATGCGTGCGGGGCGCCGGCCGGCGCGGCCGGTCCCCGGTTTGCCCGGGTGCTCGGTGCATTCCGCGCCGGCCTGCGGGTAGAGGACCAGGTGCCGACGTGTGCGGTTCCGTGCCGGTCGGGAGGTGCCCCGTGCTCACTCCGCGTGAACTGCGTCTGCTTGCCGAAGCCGAGGACGAACTCGCCCGTGACCGGCGGCTGGCCCGGAGGCTGGGCCGGCACCGCGTCGGCCCCCGTTGGTGGGGGAGCGTGCGGACGCTCGCCGAACTGCTCGCGGTGCTCGCGGTCGGCGGGGCCGCCGCGGTGGTCGCCGGATGGGCCACCGCCACGTCGACCGGAGTGCTCGCCGGGGCCGCCGTGTGGGGGAGCACCTGGGTGGTGGCCGGTGTCCTGGTGGCGCGGATCGCCTCCCTCACACGGCCCGGGCGCGGCCGCTGAGCAGGAGTTGTCTTCGAAGGGCGCTCGGAGGGTCGGTTCAGGGGCGCTGGGGGCACCTCTCAGGCATCCGTACGCCTCTGACGGCACGCCCTGCGAGGTCCCGGTCAGCCGCGCAGGGCGGACGCGAGCAGGCCGGGCAACCGGCGGGCGGCGGGGGCGGCGGTGTAGTGGGCCAGGCGTTCCAGGGTGGCGCGTCCGGAGCGGTGGGTGACGAAGTGGGGCGGGCGCGGCGCCAGGGAGGGCGAGCCGGTGAACAGGCCGCGCGGTGCGGGGGCGAAGGGGGCGCGGAGCACGGTCTTCTCGACGTCGTCCAGCATCCAGGTGTTGTTGACGAAGCCGGTGCCGCTGCCGATGTCCTGCCGGGTGTGTCCGGGGTGCGCGCCCCACGGGGTGTGTCCGAGGAGGAAGCCCACGCCCGACCAGGTGTTCACGGCGATCGTGCCGTAGCGCAACCGGTCCACGGCGCCCGCCACGGCCGCCGGGTGGTCGCGCTCGGTGCGGGGGTGCACGAGCACGGTGGCGCCGAGCGTGCCGGGGAGGCGGTCGTTGGCGAAGCGGACGGCCTGGTCGAGGAAGGCGGCCGGGGTGTCGCCGGGGAGGCGGACGACACCGAGGGCGCTGGCGAACACCTCCTCGGTGAGCAGAGGGTCGGCGGGGTCGGCGACGTCGGGGACGAGGAGGCGACAGCCGTCGCCGTACATCTCGGCGCCGGGATGCGCTTTGCGGACGGCCGCGAGCCGCTGGGCGGAGCCGGGGTAGTAGTCGGTGCGGAACGGCAGGTCGCGCAGGACGGCGCGGACGGCGTCGAGCAGGCGTTCGGCGCCGTCCCACTGACGGGGTACCAGGAGGACCTGGGCGGCGATGCAGTTGTGGCCGGAGTTGTTCATCTTGGCGGTCACGATGTGCTCGGCCTGGTGGCGGAAGTCGGCGGCGCTCCACGGGCCCGGGACGACGATGAACGGGCTGACACCGCCGAGTTCGCTGGTGAGGGGCTTGTCGACCAGCGGGATGCCGGTGCGGCGGCGCTGTTCGGCCCGGTCGTCGGTGCCCCAGACGACGGCGTCGTGGGTGCGGGCGCTGCCGGTGATGTGGACGGCGTCGACCTCGGGGTGGGTGGTGAGCAGGGCGCCCTCGGCGGGGCCGCCGTCGACCAGGCGCAGCCAGCCGTTCCGGACGAACTCGGCGAAGATCCGCTCGTAGTGGGGCCGCAGGTAGGCGTTCCCGGTGGAGTTCCCCGTCCCGCTGGTCGACGACGCGCTGCTGGCGACCGGCGGCCCGCTCGGCTCCTCGTACGGTCTGCTCCGCGAACTGCAG
>NZ_JBEYFP010000624.1:0-3517 GCF_040634455.1 Kitasatospora sp. NPDC007106 | reverse complement strand
GTCCAACTGCGCCTCCGTCAGCAGGCCGCGCTCGACGTAGCCGCGCTCCAGCACCACCTGGCGGATCGTCTTGCGCTCGGCCAGCGACTGCTTGGTCTCCGGTGCGAGGCACTTCCCGCCGCTGACCAGGGCGAGTTGCGGCCCTTGCTGCCAGCGCTGCCCGGTGGAGCCGTTGCAGGGCTGCACGGCGACGGTGCCGGCCGTCCCGTCGAGGCAGACCCCGGCGAGTCCGGTGAGCGACCCGTCGGCGTGCAGGGTCCAGCGCTGGTTGCCGCCGCCGTGGCAGGTGTAGAGGGTCGGCCGGGTGCCCGGGGCGGTCGCCGAGCCGGGCAGGTCGACGCAGCTGCCGGAGGCGCCGTTGACCAGGGTGGTGTCGGTCGGTGGCGGCAGGGCGCGTCCGGTAGCGCCGATCTCGGCGGCACTCGTCCACGGGCCGCGGTCGCCCGCCTCGCTCAGCGTCTTCAGCCGCAGGTAGCGGCCGTTCTTGGCGCCGAAGGAGATCCGTTGCTGCACCGCGCTGTCCGGGAGGCTCCCGATGGCGACGGGGCTGCCCCAGTCGGCGGTGGTGTCGGAGACGTACACCTCGTAGCCGCCGATCCGGCCGTTGACGCCGCCGTCCTGCCGGGGCAGGTAGCTCAGGCCGTCGACGGCGTAGCGGGCGCCGAGGTCGATCTGCAGCTCGTGCGGCAGTGGTGCGGCGGTGCCGGACCACTTGCTGTGCCAGAGGGTGGCGCTGTTGCCGTCGATGGCGTTCGCGGCGGCACCGTTCTCGGCCGAGGTCTCCTGGCTGTCGGCGTAGGCGATCGTCCAGCCGGCGGTGGGGATCGGGGTGGCGCCGGGGATCGCGCTGCCGGTGGGCAGGGTGAGGCCGGCGGCCGTCACGGTGAAGGCGGCGGAGCGGGAGCCGGTCTTGACCAGGAGCACGCCGGAGCGGTCCGCCGGGTCGAAGTACCAGCCGCTGGCGGCCGCGTCGTAGGCGCTGCGGCTGGCCAGTGCGGGCAGCGCGGTGCCGCCGACGCTGACGCTGCCGGGTGCGGCGGCGGCGTGCACGGTGAACTCGTAGTCGCGGGAGGCGGGTTTGCCGGTGTAGCTGCCGGTGGCCGCGCCGACGGCGATGCTGACGTCGCCGGTGCCGGACTGCGGTGCGGTGACGTCCACCCGCTGTCGGGCGTACGCCCCGGACTGGTAGGCGCGGGTGGTGCCGTCGTCCTCGTACAGGCTGAAGGTGGAGCTGCCGCGCGGGTAGACGTCGTAGGTCAGCCGGGAGACGGGCTTCTCGCCGGCGTAGTTCATCTGCGGCCACATCGGCACGACCGCACCGGACTTGACGAAGAGCGGCAGGGTGTCGAGCGGCGCGCTGTAGCCGTTGAGCCAGCCGGGCCCGGTGTACGCCTTGCCCGTCCAGTAGTCCGTCCAGGTGCCGGCGGGCAGGTAGATGCCGTCGCGGACGGCGGTGTCGGAGACGACCGGGGCGACGAGGAAGGAGTCGCCGGCCATGAACTGGCCGCTGGTCGCGTTGCCGCGCGCCACCGGGTCGTCCGGGTACTCCAGCACCATCGCCCGGGTGGACGGGACGCCGGTGTCGGTGGCGTTGCGGCTCATCGTGTACAGGTAGGGGGTGAGCCGCATCTTCAGCTGCAGGTACTTGCGGTTGATCGACAGGTAGGGCTCGGCGAACCGCCAGGGCTGCTTGTCCTGGTAGCCCGCGGACGGGTTGGTCGCGCCCCAGCCGGACATCGTCATGAACGCCGGGGTGAAGGCCTTCCACTGCAGGTCGCGGACGTAGGTCTTCGGGCTGCCGCCGAAGATGCCGTCGACGTCGCCGGAGGCGTAGTTGAGGCCCGACAGGCCCGCACCGGCGATCGCCGGGACGTGCCAGCGCATGGCGTCCCAGGTGCCGCTGGTGTCGCCCGTCCAGACGACGGCGTTGCGCTGGGTGCCGGCCCAGCCGTCGACCGTCCAGACGAAGCGGCGGGCGTCGGAGTGGTCCTCGATCCCGGCGACGGCCTGCTGCACGCCGGTGAAGGCGGTCTTGTAGCCGCCGCCGATCCAGGCGACGTCCGTCTTCACCGCCCGGGAGCCGGCCGTGCCGACCTCCCAGTCGATGTTCGACAGCCCGGTGGAGGTCCACAGTCCGGTGTGCACGCCCTTGGCGGCGAGACCGGAAACGGTGTTCGGCAGGTCGGTGTAGCCGCAGCCGTAGCCGTCGTTGGGCAGGAACCAGCCGGAGGGCATGTCGGCGGCGCGGGCGTCGGCGGCGTAGCCGACCGCGTCCGGGGTGGTCTGGTGGCGGAGCCGGGCGTGGTCGCCCTGGTAGGCGGGGTTGGAGGCGTTGAAGCAGTCGGCGTTGCCGAGTTCGAGGCCCCAGACCGGGGCGAGGAAGGGCTTGCCGGTGACGTCGGTGTAGCCGCCGAGCACGCCCTTGAGCGAGTCGCCGGCGAAGTACCAGGCGTCGAAGCGCTTCTCGTCGTGCGCGAGCGTGGTCGGCGAACCGAAGCCGTAGGAGCCGGGGGCCCAGGTGTTGCGCATCACGCCGTAGCCGTTGGTGGACATGTAGAACGGCGCGGGGCTGGCGTTGCTGTTCTCCGTCCAGGAGTTGCTGACGGAGACCGGCACGGTTTTGTCGCGCAGCGCCCAGTCGCCGAGGCGCAGACCGGTGCCGTAGAACTGCTCGTCGGCGCCGCGGGTGAGGTACTGGGTGGTCCGGTTGGCGGTCCAACTGGTGGGCTGGGACTCGGCCCAGAGCAGCGTGGTGTTGTCGGCCCGGTAGAGGGCGAAGGTGAGCGGCGACTTGTTGATCCGCAGCGAGACGGCCGGGGTGGCGATCCGCCAGTAGGCGCCGGCGTCGGTCTGGGTGGCGTCGACGGCGCCGAAGTCGGTGGTGATCGCGAGGTCGTGGCCGGCCGGGTCGTCGGTGAAGCTGCCGTCCGGCGAGAGCCAGATCCGCAGGATGTCGGCCCGGGCGAGGACGATCCGGGCGGCGGCGCCGCCGGAGGCGGTCACCGTGAAGGTGTTGCCGGAGCGGGTGATCCCGGTGGCGTTGCCGGGAGTTGCGGCGCCGGCGGGGTGGGCCGGGCCGAGGACGGCGGCGAGGACGGCGACGAGCAGCAGGGCGAGCGGGAGCGCGATGGGCCTGGCGCCGGGACTTCCCGGCCGCGGTCGGACGGTGGGCGGAGCGGATCGCACGAGGGTGCCTCCTCGGAGGTCTGCGGGGTCCGGTGACCCGACACGGCGCCGCGGCACGCTCGACTCGGCCGCGGGCAGGGGCAGTCGGGGCTGTCCCGGCGGTCCGGACCGTCGGGGCGGTCGGGGCCGTCAGGGCGCTTCACATCAGAGCAGAGCCCTGATGTGACGTCAATTGCTCGAACCGGCCGATGTTTGCGCAGTTTCGCGCAGATGCGCGCGAGCCGTGCGCACGAAGGGGCCGGAGCCGCCACCGGACGGGGCGGGACCTCGCACAACGGCCGGGGCCGGCGCGGATCGTCCGCACCGGCCCCGCCGTAGGAAGAGCACCCCG
>NZ_JBEYFP010000623.1:0-3518 GCF_040634455.1 Kitasatospora sp. NPDC007106 | reverse complement strand
CGCCGGTGCGGCACTCGCGGCCGCGACCGCGCCGCTGCCCCGGCTCGGCCTCGACGGCGCCGAACTGACCGCGCGCGGCGCGCGCTACCGCAAGCTGCTGGAGATCGTCGACCAGCCGTACGAGGTCTACGACCTGTCCGGACTGCTCGGCCTGCCCACCTTCGCGTTCACCACCCCGGAGGCCACCGTCGCCTGCACCAGCGCCCTGGAGGCCGGCGCCGCACTGGAACAGGGGCTGGAGCTGACCCTGCTCGCCCACCAGGCCCGGGCCGCCGACCAGCCCGGCTACGCGCCGGAGGCCGTGCCCGAGCTGCCCGCGGAACTGCGCGGGAAGCCGCGCCCGGAGGCCGGGCCGGACGGGGCACGGCCTGGCCCGGTGACCCTGGACGAGGTCGTGGCACGGCTGACGCGCGACGGCGGCCGGGTGGTGGCCGTGCCGCTGGACCACGATCCCGCCGTCGCCCGGCTGTGTCCGTTCGTGGCACAGGCCGTGGTCGTCCGTGGCTGACCGGCCCCAGGTGCTGCGGGAACCCCACCGGGTGATCGTCGGACCGTGGCCGCCGGGCTGCCCGGACTGCCTGCACACCCGGCGCACCGCGGCCTCCGGCGACGACCGCACCGCCGGGCCCGCCGCCCCGCCCGCCACCGGGACGCCGCGCCCGCAGCTCCCGACCTTCCTCGCGGACACCGTCGCCGAACTGACCGGCGCCGAGCCGCAGGCACAGCGCTACTGGATCGTCGACGCGGCCACGCTCGCGCTGTCCCGGCACGGCTTCCTGGCCGACCCGCACTGCCCGACCTGCTCGACCGCCACCCCCGACACCGCGGAGGGCGCGCGGATCACCCGCCGGGCCCGGGCCAAGCTCTCCCCCCGGTCGAGCCGGGTCAGCCGGCTGGACCGGGCCGCGCTGGAGGCGGTCTACGTGGACGGGCAGAGCGGGCTGATACCCTCCGTCACCTCCTACACCCAGCACGCCTTCCCCTTCACCGAAGCCGTGCTGGCCGTGCCCGGCGTCTCCACCGAGGCGTCCGGCTACGGCCGCACCCGCGACTTCGCGTCCGCACGGGCCGTCGCGGTCGCCGAGTCGCTGGAGCGGCTCGCGGCCCACGCACCGGCCAGGCGCACCGCCGTCCGGGCCTGCTGGGCGCAGGTGACCGCCGACGCGATCGACCCCCGCACCCTCGGGCTCTACCCCGCCGACCGGTACCGCACGCCGGGCTTCCCCTACCGGGAGTTCACCGAGGACGCGGTGGCGAACTGGGTCTGGGGCTGGTCGTTCGGCCGGGCCCGCCCGGTGCTCGTCCCGGAGGGCTTCGTCTACTACCGGCTGCGGGGCAACGGCGGCGAGGCCGGGTTCGCCTGCGAGATCTCCAGCGGCTGCGCGCTCGGCGGCTGCTACGAGGAGGCGGTGCTGCACGGCGTCCTCGAAGTCGCCGAACGCGACGCGTTCCTGACGGCCTGGTACGGCAGCACCCCGCTTCCCGAACTCGACCCGGCCGCCGCACCCGACCGCCGGATCCCGCTGGTCGCCGAACGGATCGAGCGGCACGGCTACCGGGTACGGATCTTCGACAGCACCCGGGAGCACGGCATCCCCTCCTTCTGGACCTTCGCCGAGGACGTCACCGGCGACGGCCGGCCGAGAGCCGTCTCGACCGGCGGCAGCGGACTCCGACCGGCCGAGGCGGTCCTCGCCGCACTGCACGAACTGAGCCAGACCGTCGAGTACGTGACCCTGCTGGCCATGGACCCCGGGTGGCGCGACCGTGCCCGGCACCTGGCCGGGCACCCGGACGAGGTCGTCTCGATGGCCGACCACCTGCTCTGCGCGGCCGATCCGGACAGCTTCGACCGGTACGCGTTCCTGCTGGACGACCCTCCGGCGTCGACCTGGCAGCAGGGGCTCGAACGGTGGCGGTGGCCGCACCACACCGAGATCGGCGCCGACCTGGACGAGGCCGTGCGGCGCTTCGCGGCCGCCGGCATGGACGTGGTCGCCGTCGACACCACCTCAACGGAACAGGCATCGGGAGGCTTCACATGCGTCAAGGTGATCGCACCGGGCTCGGTGCCGATGACCTTCGGCCACACGGCCCGGCGGGTGACCGGACTGCCCCGGCTCGGGCAGGTGCGCAATCCGCATCCGCACCCGTTCCCGTGACGGACCGCCGGGACGGCATCGGCCGCGAGTTCTGGCGGATCAGCCTGGAGGACCTGGCCGAGGCGATGGAGACCCGGCAGTCGGAGTACGGCAACCCGGACGAACCACTGAAGTTCAAGATCTACCGGGGCCTGCCGCGCCTGCCGCTGACCACGAGGCTGCCCACCGAACTCGGCCCCGTGGACACCCTCGACGGGCCGGGCCTGTCCACGCTGCTGCACTACGGCTACGGCATCTCCCGGCAGGAGTTCGACACCAACGGGACCTGGCCCTACCACCGGACGGTCGCCTCGGCGCGCTGCCTGTTCGGCGTCCAGCTGTACGTGTGTCTCGCCGACGGCACCCACCACTACGACGCCCCGCACCACACCCTCGTGCGGCTGCGCGAGGGCGACCACCGGCGGCTGCTCACCCGGGCCACCGGAACCGGCGGGCCGATGCCGCAGGCCGTGGTCGTGCTCGCCGCCCTGCTGCCCAAGACCGCCTACATCTACCGGGACTACGCCTACCGGCTGTGCACGCAGGAGGCCGGCCTGGTCGCCGGGAACCTCGACCTGGTCGCCCGGGCCATGGGCCTGCGGGCGCACGTCCACCACCAGTTCCTGGACGAGCCGGTCGGCAAGCTGCTCGGGCTCGACGGCGACGAGGAACCGGCCCTGCTGGTGCTGCCGCTCCACCTCGCCGAGGCCGAGGCCGAGGCGGGCGCGGGCGCGGGCGCAGGTCCAGGTCCGGGTACCGGTCCGAAGGGCCGGCCGGTCGCGGAGACCGCCGCGGCACTCGCCGCGACCGTCGAGGCGATCGAACCGCCGGTGGTCCCGAGCGGCCTGCACGTCCCCCGGGCCTGCCCCCTGCTCACCGAGGTCAACCGGGCGTCGCTGCGCACCGACACCACGGGCTTCACGACGGCCGTCCCGGTCGCGCCCGCCCTCCCCGGCGCCGAGCCGCGGCCGCTGCCCGCGACCGAGGTCCCCGAGCCCGGCCTGGCCGGGGTGCTGCGCGCCCGCGACTCGGGCCCCGGCATCTTCCGGCCGGTCGCCTCCCGGGTCGACGGAGTCGAACTGTGGGCCCGACTGGCCCGGATCCGCACCGGGATCGTCAGCGACGCCGTCCCCGCCGGAACACCGGCCCCGCTGGAGGTCTTCCTGACCGTCGGAGACCTCACCGGCATACCGCCCGGGGCCTACCGGATCGCCCCGGAGACGGGAGCGCTGCACCCGGTCGTCCGTACCGCGCCCCACGGCGCCGCCGACGCCGTCGCCGTCGGCCCGGACGCCGTGACCGCGATCGAACGCGTCACCGTCCCCGGACCGGTCTTCACACACGTCAACGCCGTCGTCCACCTGGTCGGCGACCGCG
>NZ_JBEYFP010000622.1:0-3528 GCF_040634455.1 Kitasatospora sp. NPDC007106 | reverse complement strand
GGCCGGGCCCGCCTGCTGCCCGGCGGCCCGCCCGGGCGGCTCCTCGCCCGCCTGCGCGAGCTGCCCGACCCGGACCGCCGCCGCTGCCTACAGGAGCTGCGGGTCAGCGCCGACCGGCGGCCGCCCCGGCAGGAGCAGCTCCGGCCCGAGGACCTGCGGGCCCTGCGGGACGCCGACGTCGCGATCGGCAACCACACCCTCGGACACCCCTCGCTCGGCCGCTGCGACGACTCCACCGTGCACACCGAGATCACCGGCGCCCACCTGGCGCTCAGCCAGTGGCTCGGCGAGGCGCCCACGGCCTTCGCCTACCCCGACGGCGGGTACGACCCGCGCGCCGACGCGGTCCTGCGGCGGCTGGGCTACCGGCTCGGCTTCCTCTCCGACCACCGGCTCGGGCCCCGGCTGCCCGCCCACCCGCTGCGGATCAGCCGGCTGCAGGTGGACTCCACGACCGGGACGCGCCGCTTCGACACCATCCTGTCGGGGCTGGAGCCGGCGGTGCAGCGGCTGCGCGGCGCGGCTGTGTGAGGAGCGGCCGGGGGCGCGGGGGGATGCGCACTTCGGGGTGGGCCGCATGTGCCGGGTGCGCCGACCTTGAATCGCGCAGTGCCCCGCGCCCCCGGTTCCACACCCGTCAATCCGTGAGCAGGCGGGTGCGGAGGGCGGTGACGAGGGCGGGGTCGGCGTTCAGGCGGGTGGCGGCGTAGTCGGGGACGGAGCCGTAGCGGTCGGCGAGGCCGGCCAGGAAGCGGCGCATGATCTCGGCGGGGGCGCGGCCGTAGCCGGGCCAGACGAGGGTGAGGTCCGGGTGGCGGGTGTGCCATTCGGCGACCAGCCGGGCCGTGGCGTCCTCGGTCCGGGCGAAGTCGGTGAGGACGTCCTCCTCCGGCACCCCCAGCAGGGTCAGCACCAGGGCCGCGACGATGCCCGTCCGGTCCTTGCCCGAGTAGCAGTGGAAGACCAGCGGCGCGTCGGCCTCCGCGATCACCCGGAGCACCTGCGCCAGCTCGTCCGCACCGTCCTCGGCGACCTCGGCGTAGCGCTCGGCCAGGTAGACGGCCGGGTCGACCTCGGGGCCGAGTGCGGCCTGGTCGTACGGGCGGTGCTCGATCGACAGGTTGTGGAAGGCCAGCCCGGGGAGTTCCGGGACGCGGGCGGTCTGGGCGATCTCCCACGGGTAGCGCAGGTCGATCACCGTACGGACGCCCAGGGCCTCCAGGCGGGCCAGGTCCGGGCCGTCCAGCTTGCCGAGCGAGTCGGAGCGGAAGAGCAGGCCCGGCCGGAGGGTGCGGCCGTCGGCCGTCCGGTGGCCGCCGAGGTCGCGGAAGTTGCACAGCCGGTCGAACACGATCGTGTCGGTCATGCCGTCACCCTACGAACCGGCCCGTCACGGCGGGCCGGAACGGCCGGATCCGGTGGTCAGCGGGCGGGCACGCCGCCGGAGATCAGCCGGCCCTCGGGGTAGCGGGCCGCGGCCTCGGCGAGCGCGGACGGGCGGCCGCTGTGCAGCACCGTCAGGGTGCCCGAGCCCGGGGCGGGCTCCCGGCCGTCGAGGCGGCGCAGCGCCTGGGCGGCCACCGCGTCCGCGGAACCGTGGAACCGCATACCGGGGGCGGCGATGCCGGCGAGGGCCGCGGTGATCTCGTCCCTGACCAGTTCGTAGTGGGTGCAGCCGAGGACGACCTCGGTGGTGCCGGCGGGGGTGCGGCCCGCGGCGTCCGCGACGGCGGCCGCCACGGCGGCCCGGTCGCCGCGCTCCACGGCGTCCGCCAGCCCCGGGCAGGCCACCTCGGTGACCTCGGCGCCGCCGCCGAACTCGGCGATCAGCCCGCGCTGGTAGGCACTGCCGGTGGTGGCCGGGGTGGCCCAGATCGCGACCCGGCCGCCCGCCGCCGCGGCCGGCTTGATCGCCGGGACGGTGCCGATCACCGGGAGCCCCGGCTCCAGCTCGGCCCGCAGCCGGGCGAGCGCGTGCACCGAGGCGGTGTTGCAGGCGACGATCAGCGCGTGCGGTTCGAAGGCCGCGGCGGCCAGGGCACAGGCCAGGGCGTGCTCGGCGATGTCCTCCGGGGTGCGCGGGCCCCACGGCATGCCGTCGGGATCGGAGGACAGCACCAGGTCCACGTCGGGGCGCAGCGCGCGCAGGGCGGCGGCGGCCGCGAGCAGTCCGATTCCGGAGTCCACCAGTGCGATCTTCACAGGGCACGACTCTACCGAACGGCTCCGCACCGGTACCGCTGCGGACGGACCCCGTGCGGCAGACTGCCGGAGTGACCGTGCTGCTGTGGGTGTCCGCGCTGTCCCTGGCGATCTGGCTGTGGCTCGCCTGCTGCCACGGCATGTTCTGGCGCACCGACCAGCGGCTGCCGCCCCGGTCCGCACCCCGCCGCTGGCCGTCGGTGGCCGTGGTCGTCCCCGCCCGGGACGAGGCCGCCGTACTGCCGGACTCGCTGCCCGGCCTGCTCGCCCAGAAGTACCCCGGCGCCGCCCGGGTGATCCTGGTCGACGACCACAGTTCGGACGGCACCGGGGCGCTCGCCGCCCGCCTCGGCGAGGGCGGCGGACTGCCGCTGGAGGTGACCGTCCCTCCCCCGCTGCCGACCGGCTGGACGGGCAAGCTGTGGGCCCTGCGGCACGGCGTCGAACTCGCCGGCGACACCGACTACCTGCTGCTCACCGACGCCGACATCGCCCACGGCCCGACCCTGCTCGCCGACCTCGTCGCCGCCGCCGGGGCGAACGGCCTCGACCTGGTGTCGCAGATGGCCCGGCTGCGGGTCGAGACCCGCTGGGAGCGGCTGATCGTGCCCGCGTTCGTGTACTTCTTCGCCCAGCTGTACCCGTTCCGGTGGAGCAACCGGCCCGGCTCCCGGACCGCGGCCGCGGCCGGCGGCTGCACGCTCGTCCGGCGGGAGGCACTGGAACGGGCGGGCGGAGTGGCGGCGATCCGCGGGGCCGTCATCGACGACGTCAACCTCGCCCGCGCCGTCAAGCGGACCGGCGGCCGGACCTGGCTCGGGCTGGCCGAGCAGGTCGACAGCGTGCGGCCCTACCCGCGGCTGGCGGAACTGTGGCGGATGGTGTCCCGCAGTGCCTACGCCCAGCTGCGGCACTCGCCGCTGCTGCTCGCCGGGACGGTCCTCGGTCTGGCCCTGGTCTACCTGGTGCCGGTCGCCGCGGTGGTCGCCGGGGCGGCGGCGGGATCCGCGGCGGTCGCGGCGCTCGGCGGGGCCGCCTGGGCGGTGATGACGGGGACCTTCGTCCCGATGGAGCGGTACTACGGGCGGCCGTGGGGGGAGGCGCTGCTGCTGCCGTTCACCGCGGGCCTCTACCTGCTGATGACGGTGGACTCGGCGGTCCAGCACTGGCGCGGCCGAGGCGCGGCCTGGAAGGGGCGCACCTACGACAGTCAGGGCGGCGACGGACAGGGGCGCGGGGAACTGCGCAATTGAGGAGCGGCACACCCGAAAGAGGGGCGCGGAGAGCTGCGCGCAGTGGAAAGACACTGACCAGGTGCCTTTCCAC
>NZ_JBEYFP010000621.1:0-3554 GCF_040634455.1 Kitasatospora sp. NPDC007106 | reverse complement strand
CGCGGACGGATGTCCGCGGCGCCCTCGCACGTGGCGTCGGCCCTGGGGCCTGCCGGGGCCTTACTTGACGGTCGCGAAGAGCTCGCGGGCCAGGCGGGCGGTCTCGGACGGCGTCTTGCCGACCTTGACGCCGGCGGCCTCGAGGGCCTCCTTCTTCGCCTGGGCGGTGCCGGAGGAGCCGGAGACGATGGCGCCGGCGTGGCCCATGGTCTTGCCCTCGGGCGCGGTGAAGCCCGCGACGTAGCCGACGACCGGCTTGGTGACGTGCTCGGCGATGAAGGCCGCGGCACGCTCCTCGGCGTCGCCGCCGATCTCACCGATCATCACGATGACCTCGGTCTCCGGGTCCTCCTGGAACGCCTTGAGGGCGTCGATGTGGGTGGTGCCGATGACGGGGTCGCCACCGATGCCCACGGCCGAGGAGAAGCCCAGGTCACGCAGCTCGTACATGAGCTGGTAGGTCAGGGTGCCGGACTTGGAGACCAGGCCGATCTTGCCCGGGCCGGTGATGTCGGCGGGGATGATGCCCGCGTTCGACTGTCCGGGGGAGATCAGGCCGGGGCAGTTCGGGCCGATGATCTGGGTCTTGCTGCCCTTGGCACCGGCGTACGCCCAGAAGGCGGCCGAGTCGTGGACCGGCACGCCCTCGGTGATGACGACCGCGAGGCCGATCTCGGCGTCGATCGCCTCGACGACGGCGTCCTTGGTGAACTTCGGCGGCACGAAGATGACGGTGACGTCGGCACCGGTCTTCTCCATGGCCTCGGCGACGGAGCCGAAGACGGGCACCTCGGTGCCGTCGACGTCGACCGTGGTGCCGGCCTTGCGCGGGTTCACACCGCCGACGATCTGGGTGCCGGAGGCGAGCATGCGGCGGGTGTGCTTCATGCCCTCGGAGCCGGTCATGCCCTGGACGATGACCTTGCTGTCCTTGGTAAGGAAGATAGCCATGTGAAAGTCCCCTTCCTTACTTGGCGTTGGCAAGCTCGGCGGCGCGGTCGGCCGCACCGTCCATGGTGTCCACCTGCTGAACGAGCGGGTGGTTGGCGTCGGTCAGGATCTTGCGACCCAGCTCGGCGTTGTTGCCGTCCAGGCGGACGACGAGCGGCTTGGTGACGGCCTCGCCCTTCTCCTCGAGGAGGGCCAGGGCCTGCACGATGCCGTTGGCGACCGCGTCGCACGCGGTGATGCCGCCGAAGACGTTGACGAAGACCGACTTGACGTCGGTGTCGCCCAGGATGATCTCCAGGCCGTTCGCCATGACCTCGGCGGAGGCGCCGCCACCGATGTCGAGGAAGTTGGCGGGCTTCACGCCGCCGTGGTTCTCACCGGCGTAGGCGACCACGTCGAGGGTGCTCATGACGAGGCCCGCGCCGTTGCCGATGATGCCGACCTGGCCGTCGAGCTTGACGTAGTTGAGGCCCTTGGCCTTGGCCGCGGCCTCCAGCGGGTTCGCGGCGGCCTTGTCCTCGAGCGCCTCGTGCTCCGGCTGGCGGAAGTCGGCGTTCTCGTCCAGCGAGACCTTGCCGTCGAGCGCGATGATCTTGCCCTCGCCGGACTTGATCAGCGGGTTGACCTCGACGAGGAGCGCGTCCTCGGCGATGAAGACCTTCCAGAGCTGCTGGAGGACCTCGGCGACCTGGTCGGCGACGTCGGCCGGGAACTTCGCGGCGGCGACGATCTCGGCGGCCTTCTCCGGGGTGCAGCCCTCGTTGGCGTCGACCGGGATCTTCGCGAGCGCGTCGGGGTTCTCCTCCGCCACGACCTCGATCTCGACACCGCCCTCGACGCTGGCCATCGCCAGGAAGGTGCGGTTCGTGCGGTCCAGCAGGAACGAGACGTAGTACTCGTCCTTGATGTCCGCGGTCTGGGCCAGCATCACCTTGTGGACGGTGTGGCCCTTGATGTCCATGCCGAGGATGGCCTCGGACTTGGCGACGGCGTCCGCCGGGTCGGAGGCGAGCTTGACGCCGCCGGCCTTGCCTCGGCCGCCGACCTTCACCTGAGCCTTGACGACGGCGCGGCCGCCGAAGCGCTCCGCGATGGCGGCAGCGTCTGCGGCGTTCTCGATGACATCGCCGTCAAGCACGGGCACACCGTGCTTGGCGAAGAGGTCCCTCGCCTGGTACTCGAACAGGTCCACGTGTTTGTCCTTGTTCGTGGTCGCGGATTGTGTCTCTTCGAGCGTGCCACGGCAGGATCTTCGCTGCGGGTCGTCGGGGCTGCGCGGGTACGCAGAGCTACGGCCTTGCGGTCCGTACAGCGCCGGGCGCACCGTCAATCAACACGCGCGTCACGTCCGTGTGGCAGGTTATCCCCGTACGACGGGCGTGTTTCGCCCGTGACGGGGTCGGGCTTGGTGAGAACCGTCACAACGGGTGCACCCGGCAGGCCGGGAGCCGGTCTCTCATCGACAATGCCGATGCCGTGAGATGCGGACATCCCGCACCCGAACGGGTGAGGCGGCTCAGCCGTTGTCCGGCACCGGCAGCGGGCGCTTCTCGATCGCCGCGGCCATGATCTCCGGGAAGACGTCCGGTGTGCAGGCGAAGGCCGGGGCACCGAGCTCCGCCAGGGCCGCGGCGTGCGCGCGGTCGTAGGCGGGGGCGCCCTCGTCGGAGAGCGCGAGCAGGGCGATGAACTGCACCCCGGCCGCCTTCATCGCGGCGACCCGCTTGAGCATCTCGTTGCGGATGCCGCCCTCGTACAGGTCGCTGATCAGCACCACGATCGTCTCGGACGGCCGGGTGATCCTCGACTGGCAGTAGGCGAGGGCGCGGTTGATGTCGGTGCCGCCGCCGAGCCGGGTCGCGAACAGCACGTCCACCGGGTCGCTCAGCTGCTCGGTCAGGTCGACGACGGAGGTGTCGAAGACGACCAGCCGGGTGTCCAGGCTGCGCATCGACGCCAGCACCGCGCCGAACACCGCCGAGTGCACCACCGACGCCGCCATCGAACCGGACTGGTCGATGCAGAGGACGACGTCCTTCTTCACCGCGCGCTGCGCCCGGGCGTAGCCGATCAGCCGCTCCGGGACGACGGTGCCGGTGCCGTCCGGGCCCGCCTCGGGCAGGTAGTTCTTGAGGTTGGCGCGGATGGTGCGGTTCCAGTCGATGTCCCGGTGCCGGGGGCGGTTCACCCGGGCGGAGCGGTCGAGCGCCCCGCCGAGGGTCGCCCGGGTACGGTCGGCGAGGCGGCGCTCCAGGTCGGCCACCACCTTGCCGACCACCGCCCGGGCCGTCTCCCGGGTGGTCTCCGGCAGGGCGTGCTTGAGCGAGAGCAGGGTGCCGACCAGGTGGACGTCCGGCTCCACCGCCTCCAGCATCTCGGGCTCCAGCAGCAGCCGGTCCAGGCCGAGCCGGGAGATCGCGTCCTGCTGCATCAACTGGACGACCGTGGTCGGGAAGTACTCGCGGATGTCGCCGAGCCAGCGGGCCACCTGCGGCGCCGAACCGCCGAGGCCGGCACTGCGCGCGGCGCCGCGGCCGCCCTCGGCGTCCGCCCCGCGGTAGAGCGCGGCGAGCGCGCCGTCCATGGCGGCGTCCCGCCCGCTC
>NZ_JBEYFP010000620.1:0-3565 GCF_040634455.1 Kitasatospora sp. NPDC007106 | reverse complement strand
AGGCCGACGCCGCAGCCCACCGCGGGCAGTGCCAGCGCCCCACCGGTCAGCCAGAGCGCGCGGCGTCTGCTGATGGGCGACCTGGTTGGCCCGCCGCTGCAGCAGGCCGTACGACCAGGTCTCGCCGTCCGGGGTGCGCAGCGCGGGGGCGTCGGGGCCGTGGGTGAGGACGGGCAGGTCGACGAGTTCGGCCGCGGCGTTCAGCCGGTCCGGGTACTGCAGCTCCGGCGTGGTGAACTCGAGCGTCGGCCACAGCTCCGCCGGGGGCAGGTGGTCGCGGGTGAAGGTGTCCAGGTGGGCCGACGGTGAAAGAGTCAACGGAGGAGTCCTTCCAGGGCGTTGACGCAGGGTCAGGCGGTGCGGATCATGCCCTCCTGGGCGACGGTCGCCAGGTGGCGGTGGTCCCGGGTGAAGAAGCGCCCGGTACCGAGACCGCGGCCGCTCTCGGCGGCGACCGCCTCCTGGACGTAGAGCAGCCAGTCGTCGACCGGCCCGCGCCGGTGGAACCACATCGCGTGGTCGAGGCTCGCGGTGACCAGCCCGGGCATCGCCCAGGGCAGTCCGAGCACCCGCAGCACCGGCTCCAGGATCGTGTAGTCGCAGACGTAGGCGAGCGCCGCCCGGTCCCGCTGGTCGTCGGTCAGCCCCTCGACGGGCCGCAACCGGTCGAACGGCCGCACCCACACCGCCTGGTGCGGTGTCTGCTTGCCCTCCACGGCGAGGTAGAGCGGGCCCGGCACGTGGCGCATGTCGAAGCTCCGGCCGCCCGACCAGTACGCCTTGGACGCCTCCGTCATGGTGCCGCCGCTGCGCTCCGCCAGGTACGCCGCGGAGTCGGGCAGGGCCTCGGGGGCCGGCACCTCCAGGTCGAGGTCGGGGCCGGCCTCGAAGCTGCCGCCGGGCTCGCCGGCCGCGAAGTTCGCCAGGCAGACGTAGACCGGCCGGCCGTTCTGGTAGGCGCGCACCTGCCGGGTGCTGTAGCCGCGGCCGTCCCGCAGCAGCTCGACCTCGTGGCGCACGGCGGCGCCGATGTCGGCCGGCCGGAGGAAGTACCCGTGCATCGAGTGCAGCGACTTGCCGTCGGCGACCGAGCGCATCGCGGCGGCCGCGGCCTGCGCCACCAGGTCGCCGCCGTACGCCTTCGGCCACGGGCAGGGCTGGGTGGTGGCGGTGAACGCGAGGTCGAAGTGCTGGGGCTCGGCAGGGCTCAGGGTGACCGCCGCGGTGAAGACCGCGGAGGTGGGCGGGGCGGCGTCGGCGGTCACGGCGTCGGCGGTCATCGGTCCGTCCAGTCCCGCAGGTCGGCGTCGGCGACGTCCGGCAGGTTGACCACGATGTTCTCGGGCGTGCGGGTGGTCATCCAGACCAGCGGCTTCGTCCGCGACAGGTTGCACTCCACGTGCGGCATGAAGGGCGGTACGAACACCCAGTCGCCCTCCTCCATGTCGAGGTAGTCCGCGAACTCCTCGCCGAAGTAGATGCGCGCCCGGCCGGAGAGCACGTAGCCGCCGGTCTCGGCCTCGCCGTGGTGGTGGGACACCGAGCGGTAGCCGGGCTCGTTGCTGACCTTGCCGAACCAGAGCCGCCGGGCCGGGGTGTGCTGGATGCTCACGCCGGAGACCCGGACGGCGCCGCCCGAGTCGGCCGTGCCCGGGTCCTCCAGGCCGCGGCGCGTCACGACGGGCGCGACCAGGCCGCTCGGCAGCCGGTACATCGAGTTGTCGCCCTCCAGGCGGTACTTGCTGAGGTCGGGCTCCATTGCGGACGGCTCCGTTCCGTGCGGCGGACGTCGGCGCGCCGGCGGGCCGGCCGCGGCGCCCGGCGCCATGGTGGTGTCGAAGGTGTCTGCTGCCGGGCCGGCGCTGTTCCCGCCCGGCGCCCGGGCCGATCGGTATCTCGTTTTTTTCACGGCCGTCATCTATTGTCAATATGCCCCGCGCGGCGGGGCGGAACCGGCCCGACGCAGCACCGACCGGAGGTCGCATGACGCCCGTCGCCGTGAACCCGGACGCCCTCCCCGTGCCCAGCGGCTACTCGCACGGCACGCTGGCGGGGAACACCCTCTACCTCGGCGGCCAGACCGCCCTCGACGCCGACATGCGGATCGTCCCCGGCGGCATCGTCGAGCAGTTCCGCCAGGCCTTCGGCAACGTGCTCACCACCCTGCGCGAGGTGGGCGGCGAACCGCAGGACCTGGTCAGCGTGACCCTGTACCTGACCGACATCCCCGACTACCAGGCCCACGGCAAGGAGATCGGCAAGGTCTGGCGGGAGCTGGCCGGCCCCGTCTACCCCGCCATGGCCGGCATCGGCTGCACCGCGCTCTGGCAGCCCGAAGCCATGATCGAGATCCTCGGCGTCGCCGTCGTCCCGGACGACCGCCTGGTACGCCCCGGCAGCCGCCCCAACCCCTAGGACGTGTCTTCAAGGCGTACGGATGCCACATGGGGGCGCGGGGAACTGCGCAGTCCGGGAGTGGTGCTCCTGACGAATCCGGGCGCACCCCTGGTCCGGACGGTGGCCCGCCTCCGAATTGCGCAGTTCCCCCCCAGCCTTCGGCCGGGAGGTGCCCCACGAGCCCCTGAATCGACCGCCCGAGCGACCTTTGAAGACAGCTCCTAGTGCTCAGTACGCGCCGGCGACCGAGGCCGCGGCGTTGCCCGGCTCGTAGGCGCGGTCGGTGATGATCACGCTGTCGGCGATGGACTCCCCGGCGAGGAACTTCTGCAGGGTCTCGAAGGCCAGCGGGCCGAACCTCGGGTTGGACTCGATGACGCCGTTGTAGTCGCCGGCGGCGAGCGCCTGCACGGCGTTGCGGGTGCCGTCGATGGAGACGATCTTGACGTCCTTGCCGGGCTTGCGGCCGGCGCTCTTGAGGGCGGTGACGGCGCCGAGGCCCATCTCGTCGTTCTCCGCGTACACCGCGGTGATCTCCGGCTTGGACTGGATCAGCTGCTCCATCACCTGCTGGCCCTTGTCCCGGGCGAACTCGCCGGTCTGCTGGGCGACGATCTCCATGCCGGGCGCCTTGGCCTTCAGCTGCTCGACGAAGCCGTTGGTGCGGTCGGTGGTGACGTTGTTGCCGGAGGAGCCGAGCAGGATGGCGACCTTGCCGGTGCCGCCGGTGGCCTGGATGAGCGCGTCGGCGGCCCGCTTGCCCTGCTCGACGAAGTTGGAGCCGATGAAGGTCAGGTAGTCCTTGCAGGCGGTGGCGTTGACCTTGCGATCGATGGTGATCACCGGGACGTGCTTGGCGGCCGCGGCGGCGAGCGCCGGCTGCAGGCCGTCGGAGTTCAGCGGCGCGACGACGAGCAGCTGCGCGCCCTGGTTGAGCATGTCCTGGATGTCGCTGATCTGCTTCGAGAGCTGGGACTGCGCGTTGGTGGTGAGCAGCTTCTTGACGCCGAGCTTGGCCGCCTCGTCCTTGATCGACTGGGTCTCGGCGATGCGGAAGGGGTTGGCCTCCTTCTCCGACTGGGAGAAGCCGACGATCGCGTCCTTCAGGTCGATCTTGGGGGTGCCGGTGCTCTGCAGGGTGCAGCCCGCGCCGGCGGCCGGGGCGGAG
>NZ_JBEYFP010000619.1:0-3577 GCF_040634455.1 Kitasatospora sp. NPDC007106 | reverse complement strand
CGGGTGGGCGAGCGCCCAGTCCCGTACGGCGCCGCACAGGGCCCGCCAGCGGGCGCGGGGGGCGGCCGGTGCGGCGGCCAGGGCCGCGTCGGCGGAGCGGGCGGTGCGGAACCCGGCGAAGATCTGCCGCCGGACGGGGTAGTCCCAGTTGCGGAAGGTCCCGCGGCAGGCGACCGGCGCCACCGCGAAGGAGCCGCCGCGCAGCACCTTGTACTCCGGGCCGAAGAACACCTCGGAGTACTCCTTGTACGGCCACGGGGCGAAGCCCGGGTAGGGCAGGAAGTCGCTGGCCGTCCACTCCCAGACGTCGCCGATCAGCTGCCGGGCGCCGCAGGGGGCGGTGCCCTCCGGGTAGCTGCCGGCCGGGGCGGGCTGCAGGTGGCGCTGGCCGAGGTTGGCGTGCTCGGCGGCGGGCGGTTCGTCGCCCCACGGGTAGCGCCGGGAGCGGCCGGAGGCCGGGTCGAAGCGGGCGGCCTTCTCCCACTCGGCCTCGGTGGGCAGCCGCCGCCCGGCCCAGCGGGCGTACGCGTCGGCCTCGTACCAGCTCACGTGCAGCACCGGCTCGTCCGGCGGGACGGGTTCGACGGTGCCGAACCGGCGGCGCAGCCACTGGCCGCCGTCCCGGCTCCAGAAGAGCGGGGCGGTCAGGCCGGCCTGCATCCGGTGCTCCCAGCCGGCCGGTGTCCACCAGCGCGGCTCCCGGTAGCCGCCGTCCTCGACGAAGGCCAGGTAGGCGGCGTTGGTGACGGGGACGGTGTCCAGCCAGTACGCGGGCAGCTCCACCCGGTGCGCGGGCCGCTCGTTGTCCAGCGCCCACGGCTCGGTGTCGGTGCCCATGGTGAACGGGCCCGCGGGGACGAGGACTTCGGCGGGCAGCCGGTCGGCCGGGACGGCCGGCGGGGGAGGGGCGGCCAGCACGGCGGCGCCCTGCCGGAGCTGATGGGTGATCAGCATGGTCTCGTCGTGCTGCTGTTCGTGCTGGGCGATCATGCCGAAGGCGAAGCCGGCGTCCAGCAGCGGCGCGCCCTCCAGCGGGCTGGCCTCCAGCAGGTCGAGGACCCTGCCGCGGACCTCGTGCGCGTAGCGCCGGGCCTCGTCGGGCGGCAGCAGCGGCAGGCTCGGCCGCTCGGCCCGCGGGTGCTCGAAGGCGTCGTAGAGCGGGTCGATCTCGGGGTGCATCGGGTCGTGGCCGCCGACGTTGCGCAGCAGCCACAGCTCCTCCTGGTTGCCGATGTGCGCGAGGTCCCAGACCAGCGGCGACATCAGCGGGGAGTGCTGGGCGGTGAGGTCGTGGTCCTCCACGCAGTCGGTGAGCCCGGCGGTGCGGTCGCGGGCGGCCAGCAGCTCGGTGGCGATCGCCTCGCGGAGCGTCGCCGGGTCGGTGCGGTCGGCGTTCAGCACGGTGCGTCCTCCTCGACGGCGGGGCGACGGCCCGCGCGCACGGCGTCCAGCTGGTCGTCGGCCGGGCAGCGGCCCCGGGCGGGGTAGCGGTCGGCGTACTCGGCCAGGGCGCGGCGCAGGCCGTCGGTGTCGGGCCGGCGGGCGAGCGCCCGCTCGGCGGCGGCGAAGCAGGTGAGCGCGGCCTGCCGCAGTTCGGGGTCGGTGGTGGCGAGGGCGGCGGCCCGTCGCCAGAGGCTGCAGCGCGGCGGCGGCAGCGCCCGGTCGTGGCCGAGCGGCTCCAGCGCGGCGAGCGCGGCGTCGGTCGCCTCCGGGTCGTCGAGCAGCGCGGTGACCAGGGCGAGCGGCACGAGCCAGCCGTCGCCGGGCTGGGCGTCGATCATGCGCAGCTCCAGGTGGCCGCGCGGCCGGACGGGCGGGAAGAGCGTGGTGCGGTGGTACTCGAGGTCGGCGAGGGTCGCGGGCCGCTCGCCGGCGCCGCGCAGCCACTGCCGGAAGGTGAGGCCGGGCGGCGCCGTCCAGGGCCGGCCCTCGGGCCGCCGCACGCACAGCACCTCGGCGTCCAGCACGTACCGGGCCCAGGCCTCGCGCGGGTCGTCGCCGGGCGGCGGTGCGAGGGTGCGGGTCGGGTCCATCCGGGACCACACCACCTGGCGGCTGGACCGGAATCCGGTCGGCCGGCCGTCCAGCAGCGGGGAGTTGGCGAACGCGGCGACCAGCACCGGGCCGAGCCGGTGGACGAGCCGCCAGCGGCGGGCGACGGCGGCCTCGGTGCCGGCGTCCACGCAGACCTGGACGGAGGCGGTGCCGGTCATCATGATCCGGCCCCAGGGCCCGGCGCGGTCGAAGAAGGTCTGCATCGCCCGGTAGCGGGGGTGTTCGGCCTGCATCCGGCGGGTCCGGCCGAGCGGGTCGGTACCGCTGCCGGTGAGCCGCAGGCCCTGCCCGGCGAGTGCGGTGCGCAGGGCGGCCTGGTCGCGCAGCAGGTCGGCGGCGCAGGCGGCGGGGGAGTCGGCGGGCCGGGAGCTGAGCTCGACCTGGCCGCCGGGTTCGCGGGTGAAGCGGGAGCCCGCCGGGAAGCACGGGCCGTCGTGGTCCTCGGGCAGGGCCGCCAGGGCGGCCGCGGTGCGGGCGGGGTCGACCGGCTGCTCGGGACATCGGCTGTCGTGGACGAACCACTCGGCCTCCACCCCCACCAGGGCGGGCGGCCCGATCTTGAAACAGATTCCGGCCAGATGGGTTTCGGCGGACGCCTCGGTCAGCGGCGTCACGCTGGGTGTCTGATCGATTCGGTCGGTGCTTCGCTGCGAACGGACGGGTATCACCGGACTCACCATCCCTCGGTACGCGGTTGCGGCCCGGTATTTCCTGCTCAGTCTGCTACGCGGCAAACATCGCCGCCGCTCAACGCAGGTCAGGAGCGTGCCAGTCGGTGCAGTGCGCACTCCAGCCGCGGTAGCGGCAGGGCGTAGTTGAGTCGGAGCAGCCCCGGTCGGGGCGCGCCGAAGTCCGAGCCGTCCGCCAGTTCCACGTCACGCTCCGTCATCGCCTGCTCCCTCGCCCGTTCGGGTGGCAGGCCGAGGGCGGCGCCGTCCAGCCACAGCAGGTACGAGGCCTGGGGGCGGGCGAGCACGGCCGGGCCGAGCGCCGCCAGGGCGAGGTCCCGGGCGGCGACGAGGTGCCGCAGCAGTCCGTCCAGCCAGTCGCCGCCCTCGGCCAGGGCGGCGCGCTGGACCATCTGCTCCAGCAGTCCGCCCTCCCACACCCCGAGGGCGGCGGCCCGGTCGCGGACCCGGTCGCGCAGACCGGGATCCGGCACCAGCAGCCAACAGCTGGGGATTCCCGAGGTGTTGAAGGTCTTGCCGACCGATCCCACGGTCACCGTGTGCCGGGCCGCGGCCGGATCGGCGACGGCCACCGCGACGGGATGGGGCAGGCCGTGGTCGGGGTGGACGAGGTCGCCGTGCACCTCGTCCGCGACCAGCAGGCCGTCCTCGGCGGCGGCGAGTTCGGCCAGCGCGCCCACCTCGGCGGCCGTGCGCAGCCGCCCGGTCGGGTTGTGCGGACTGCTGACCAGCAGCACTCTCTTCCCCGCGGCCGCCGGCCAGCTGCGCTGGTGGTGCCAGGAGTACGAGCAGGTCCTGGACGCCTTCACCAACTGACCGGACGCCCCGTCAGT
>NZ_JBEYFP010000618.1:0-3594 GCF_040634455.1 Kitasatospora sp. NPDC007106 | reverse complement strand
GTCCTGGAACGTTGCGGCGTCGGAGCGCACGTTCGCCCGATCCGGGAGCGTGAGGTCGTTGACGGCCCGCTTGGCGGCCTTGACTCCCTCGGGCGCGCCGGCGCACCCGCCAGCACGACCGCGCTCACCGCCGCCACGACGGCCGCTCCCCCGACCCCACGCATCGCCCCTGCGCCGCGCCTGCCGGCACTCCCCTTGCGGAACATCACGCCTCCTCGTCGACCGCCGCTCCGTACGGCGTGGTCCCAAGGTCGACGGCACCGCTAACGCTCCACTACCGAACGGCTGTCGGACCGCCCACGGGGCCGTCCCGGTGACCCGATGAAGCCGGCGAGCCCGGTGCCTGCGCCTGCGCCCGGTCGTTCACCGAGCGGGTCAGGAGGCGCCCGCAACGGGCCGCTCCCCCTAAGGTGGGCGGCATGGCAGGGACGGAACGGGAGGAAGGCCGCGCGAAACGGGCCGCGCTGCGCCGTGCGTTGGACGAGTTGGACGCGCGGCCGGCTGCAAGCGCCGAGCGTGGGCCCGGGGCCCACCGTCGGTTCGAGCCCCTGGTGGAGAAGCCGCGGACACCGGCAGCCGCGTTCCTGCGGCCGGAACTGGAGCAGCGACTCGCCCGTCACGTCGCCGCGGACGATTCCTTCGCGCGGGACCGGATGGCCCACGCCCTCGCGGGTGCCTGTGGCCAGGAGGCCCTGCCCGCCTTGCTGCGCGCGATGGTGACGGATCGCAACGAGGACGGGGACATGCTGCATGCCGAGATCCTCGATCTCTTCGAGGCATGACCCGAGACCGCGTTCGAGCTGTCCATGGACTGCACCGCTTCCGACGATCCGGGTCTGCGGAGAGTCGGCCTCTGGGGCGTGTGCTTCTTCGACCTGCTCGGGGCGAAGTACTTCGACCTGGTCGCCGACGCGGCTTGCGACCCGGACCCCGGGGTACGCGCCGACGTGATGAGCACCCTCGGCTCCGGCTTCGGCCTCGGTGATCCCTCGCGGGCCCTGGCCATCCGGATCGCCGGCACCTCCGACGCTGCACCCGAGGTCCGCCGAGCAGCTGTGTGATCCCTCCGTCAGCCACCGGACGGGCCGGCCGCCGACGCCGTGGTCGCCTGCACGGGCGACGCCGACGGCCTGGTCCGGTACTGGGCCGCACTGACACTGCAAGGGATGCAGGCACCCGAGGTCCGAGCCGCACTCGAACGGCTCACGACGGACGGGGAGGCGATCGTGCGCGATGCTGCGCGCCAGGCCCTCGCACCGCCGACCACGTGGTTCTGAACGGCTCCTGGCCTCGATCGTTCGTGACAGTCCGCCGGTCCGTCCGGCGGGCCGTTTCGGCTGTTCGGGCCGGCGGCGGGCGGGCCTGCGGCCCGGCTGTCGCGTCGAGGGGGCGCCGGGTCCCACGGCACCGGTCCCGGGAGGGCTCGTCGAGGCGGGGCGTTCTGTGTGATCAAGCGCCGGACGAGCCGCGCGTGAAGGCCCGAGGCTGGTCGGGGGCGGAGATCAACGACCGCTCAGTGGCGTGCGGCAGGTCTGGACGTCCAGAACCATGGTGTCCGAATTGCCGCTGCGCCCGACCCGGGTGAAGCCGAGGGCGGTGTAGAGGTGCACGGCGGGGTTGCCGTCCTCGACGCTCAGGCTGAGCCGGGCGACCGGGACCGGTCGCTCGGCGGCGGCCCGGATCAGCGCTTCCATCAGAGCCCGGCCGTGTCCACGGCCGCGGTGTTCGGGCAACAGGCCCAGGGTGAGCTCGGGAACGTCCGCAGCGACGAAGCCGTATCCGGGCTCGCTCTCGGGAAGGTGCCGCGCCCAGGCCGCGCCGATCGGTTCGCCGGCGCCGGTCTCTGCGACGACCCCGAAGTCGTCCCTGCGGGGCCAGCCGACGAGGTAGCCCGCGGCGTTCGGCTCAGCGGCGAGCTGCTCGGCGGTGAACCGCTGCTCGCCGTTCCAGTTGTACGCCTCCAGCAGGATGCGCCAGAGGAAGTCGGCGTCACCGGCGACGGCGGGGCGGACGAACATCGACGTCCTTCGGATCGGGAGCGGTGCGGGCCGACCGACGATAGGTCGCCGTCCACGGATCGGCAACAAGTTTTGTCACGGGACGTCTGCGGTACCGGTCGATCCCTGTAGAGCTACCGGGAACCTTCGGGGGCCGACGCCTCGACCGGCGGCCACCCGCAGATCACCCGGGCATCGTCTTCAGGTACCGGAGTTGTCGACGAACCCCACGATGTCGAGGTATTCGATTGTGGGCGGGGCGCCGTAAATCCCCGTCACCATCTCGACGAGTTCCTCCGTGAAGAAGGCGCGGGCCTTGTCCTCGTCGTCCCACACGTAGAAGTTCCTTGCGTGGACGCCGTCTTCGTCGAGCATGAAGCTCTTGAAGCGAAGGCCGGCCATGCCTTCGAACGGTCCTCGGAGTTCGCCGGCGATCTTTGCGACGGTTGAACGATCGAACTTTTCGGTCTGCGTGAAAGTCACGAGCACGCCGATCATCGGGCTTCCTATCGATTGGGTGAGCAGCGGGCGATCGAGTGATGCCAGAGGCGGATCCTAATACGCCGGGCCGGGAATTCTCGGCCGTTGGGCAGCGAGTCGGGCTTTTCGCACTCGCCTGCTGGACACGTTGACGGGTGACCGGTCCGTTGGGGCTGCGCCGGCAGTTCGAAGGCGCGATCCGGCGGCCGACTCGATCACGGAACGACCGGAAGGGCGTTGCGAGTGACCGGAGTTGTCCGAGCAGGGGGCATTTCGGTCGATGCGGGCGGGGGTGGACCCGACGACCCTAGGATGCGGTCTCGTGGCCGGGAGAGGCCACGGTGCGCCGACGGGCGGGAAGGCTCGGGGAGCCCCGCACCGGCCGCACACCACCCCCGGAAAGGTGATCGGTGGCCCCGCATTCGCAGAATCCTCCGTCGCGCGGCGGCAGGCCGCCGCGCAAGCAGGCCCCGGCCGGCAGGAAGCAGCCCGCCGGGTCGGGCGGCTCCGCCAAGTCGGCGAAAGCCGCCAGGTCCGCCGGGTCCGCCACGTCCGCCCGGAGTGCCCCGCCGCCGCAACGGCGGTCGGCGTGGAGCTCCCGGCAGGAGGAGGAGATGGAGTTCCTGGGCCGGCTCATCCGGGCGAGCGCGTGGCCGGAGCAGCAGTACAAGCGGCTGTTCAAGCGGCTCCCGGTGCCGGGGCGCGTCGCCATGCTCCTCGCGACGGCGGGCGCCCTGTACTGGCTGTTCGAGTCCGGCGTGTGGGTCCCGCTGCTCGTCCTGGGCGTTGCCGCCTTCGTCGTGACGGTGATCGTCCACGAGACGCGGATGGAGCGGAAGTACCCGACGCCCCGCAGTCTCCTCACGCCCCGCGACGACCACCCGAAGCCGCGGCGCAAGCCCTACAACGACGACGCCTGGTGGGACGAGATGATGGCCCGGCGCCAGCGGGAGGAGGAGCGCAGGTCCTTCTGACGGGGCATCGCCGGCGACGGGGGTGCACGGTCAGCGCGCGGCGGTCTCCTCGGGGGCGGGGGTGGTGAGGACGCCGTACAGCATGAGGTCCAGGGTGGTGAGCAGTTCGTCGGTGAGGGCGCCGGTGGGGTCGGTGGGGCGTC
>NZ_JBEYFP010000617.1:0-3600 GCF_040634455.1 Kitasatospora sp. NPDC007106 | reverse complement strand
GTCGGCTCGGGCCCCGCCGGGCTCGCCGCCGCCCAGCAGCTCACCCGGGCCGGCCACACCGTCACCGTCTACGAACGCACCGACCGGCCCGGCGGGTTGCTGCGCTACGGCATCCCGGACTTCCGGCTGGAGAAGCACCGGCTCGACCGCCGGATCGAGCAACTGCGCGCCGAGGGAACGCGGTTCCGCACCGGCGTGTCCGTCGGCCGGGACCTGCCGGCGGACGAGCTGCGGGCCGGCTGCGACGCCGTGGTGATCGCCGTCGGCGCCACCGCCTGGCGCGAACTCCCGGTGCCGGGGCGGGAATCCACCGGGATCCACCAGGCCATGGAGTACCTGCCGCTGGCCAACCGGGTGGTCGCGGGCGACCTCGACCGGTCCCCGGTCGACGCCCACGGGCGGCACGTGGTGGTGATCGGCGGCGGTGACACCGCCGCCGACTGCGTCGGCACCGCGCTCCGCCAGGAGGCCCTGGACGTAAGGCAGTTGGACATCCACCCGCGCCCGCCCGAGGACCGTCCGCAGACGCAGCCCTGGCCCGTCCACGCCAAGGTCCACCGGGCCACCACCTCGCACGAGGAGGCGGCCGAGCTCCGCCCGCCCGACCTGCCCGACCCGGACATCCGGGCCTACGCCTCGGCCACCGTCCGCTTCGACGCCGACGCCCACGGACAGGTCTCGGCCGTCCGCTTCGCCGACACCGAACCGGGCGGCCGGGCACCGGCGCCCGGCACCGAGCACGCCCTCCCCGCCGACCTGGTGCTGCTCGCCCTCGGCTTCGCCGGCCCCGAGCACGACACCGGCCTGGCGCAGCAGTTGGGCCTCGGCCTGGACACCCGCGGCAACCTGGCCCGGGACGACCGCTTCGCCGCCGGGCCGGACGGCGTCTTCGTCGCGGGCGACGCCGGCCGCGGCCAGTCCCTGGTCGTCTGGGCCATCGCCGAGGGCCGCGCGGTCGCGGCCGCCGTCCACCGCTACCTCACCGGCCGCGACGAACTCCCCTCCCCCGTCACCCCCGCCGACCACGCCATCACCTCCGAGGACGTCCCCCCGCTCCCGGCCTGACCACCACGCCCGCGGGCTCAACCCACCAGGGGCACCTCCCGGCCGGAGGCTGGCGAACTGCGCGATGCGGATACGGCCCGCGTACAAATCCCGGCCGGCTCAGAGCCCCTCGCCGGCGAGCATCTCGCGGATGCAGCCCCGCAGCCACGCGTGCGCCGGGTCGGCGTCGTGCCGCGGGTGCCAGGCCAGGCCGAACGGCAGGGCCGGAAGGTCGAGCGGGATGTCGACCGTCACCAGTCCGAGCGCCTCGGCGAGGCCGCGGCTGCGCGTGGTGGTGAGGCCGACCAGGTCGGTGCTCCGGAGCACGAAGAGTGCCGCCGGGTAGGTCGCCACGGTGCCCACCACCGTGCGGGAGAGGCCGAGTTCGGCGAGTGCGGTGTCGATCGGTCCGTGCAGGCGGCCGCGGCGGGAGACGCCGAGGTGCCGGCCGGCCGCGAACCGTTCCGGGGTCGGCGGCCCGTCGAGCAGCGGGTGGCCGGGCCGGACGACGGCCAGCATCCGGTCCTCGTAGAGCTGTTCCACCCGCACCTCGGGGGCGGTGGTGTCGATCACGCCGACCTCCAGGTCGGCGGTGCCCTCGCGCAGGGCGGGCGCGTCCACGTGGCTCTCGCCGAGGAACCGCAGGCGGACGCCGGGCGCCTGCGCCGCGGTGCGGGCGAACAGTGCGGCGGCGTGCGCGGCGGCGAAGGCGTCGTGCGCGAGCACGGTGAACGTCCGGTCGAGGGTGCGCAGGTCGACCTGCCCGGCGGCACTGAACAGTCCGCGGGCGCGCTCCACGACCGCCCGGACCTCCGCGTGGAGGGCCAGCGCGTGCGGGGTCGGCACCATCGAGCGGCCGGCCCGGACGAGCACGGGGTCGCCGAGGGCCTTGCGGATCCTGCCCAGGGTGCGGCTCATCGCCGGCTCGGAGAGGTGCAGCCGGGCCGCCGCCCCGGAGACGCTGCACTCCTCCAGCAGGACGTCCAGCGCCACCAGCAGGTTGAGGTCCATTCCGGATTGCACTGGACGCATTCCTCTCTTGCGAAACATGCACTGGAAGCAATCCAAGCATCCGCCTAGCGTGGACGGGAACCCAGACGCCTCTGCTCCGGAAGGAGCCCGTCCGTCATGTCCAAAAGCGCCCCACCGGCCCTCCGCCGGTCCACCCTCTTCGCGATGTGCGCCTGCGTGCTCGTCGCCCAGAGCATGGTCGCCGCGATCAACCTGATGATCCCCCAGCTCGCGGCCTCCGCCCTGCACCCCTCCCCCGGCGCCCTGCTGTGGACGGTCGACGCCTACGTCATCGTCTTCGCCGGGTTGCTGATCCCGGCCGGCGCCTGCGGCGACCGGTGGGGGCGGCGGCGGGCGCTGCTCGTCGGCCTCGCACTGTTCGCCTCCGGCGCCTGCCTGAGCGCCGCGGGCGGCTCGCTCGGCTCGGTGGCCGCGCTGATCGCGGGCCGCGCGGTCTCCGGCGCCGGTGCCGCCCTCGTCATGCCCGCCACCATGGCGGTCCTCGTCCACCTGGCCGGCCCCGAGCGGCGCGTCCAGGCCCTCGCCTCGTGGACCCTCGCGGTCGGGCTCGGCGGGCTGGCCGGCAACGTCGGCGGCGGCCTGACCGCGCAGTTCCTGCCCTGGCAGGCGCTGTTCTGGGCGATGGTGCCGCTGTCCGTCCTGCTCGCGGCGGCGGTGCTGCGCACCGTCCCCGAGCTGCCGCGGCACGCCGCCTCCCCCGACCCGGCCGGGTCGGCCCTGCTCGTCGCCGGCACCGCCGCCGTGCTGTACGGCATCATCGAGGGCCCTTCGCACGGCTGGCTCTCGGTGCCCGTGCTGGTCGGATTCGCGCTCGGCGCCGCCCTGTTGGCGGCCTTCACCCGGTACGGCCTGGTGGCGCGGCGGCCGCTGGTCGACCCGCGGGTGTTCCGTTCGCGGCGGCTGCGGGCCGCGGTGCTGGGCACGGCGGCCTCGTTCTTCGGCCTGTTCGCGCTGTTCTTCGTCAACTCGCAGTTCCTGCAGTACGCCAAGGGCTACTCGCCGGCCCGCACCGGTTTCGCGATCGTGCCGCTGACCGTCGGCATGGCGCTGGTGCCGCGCTTCGCCGGGCGGTTGCAGGCCCGGCACGGGGTGCGGTGGGTGGCCGGCGGCGGGCTGGCGCTGATCGGCGCCGGGCTGCTGGGCGTCTCCACCGCGGGCCCGGGCACCCCGTACCCGGTGTACGCGCTGTGGCTGCTGCTGCTCTCGGCCGGCATGGGGCTGTCCGCCCCGGGCCTGACCCACGCCGTGGTCTCCGAACTCCCGCCCGGGCAGGCCGGGCTGGGTGCCGGGCTGAACACCGCGGCCCGGGAGCTGGGTGCGGCGCTCGGCGTGGCCGTGGTCGGCACGGTGCTCGCCTCCCGTACCGGCGGCGCGGCCCACGGCCCGGCCGAGTTCACCGCGGGCATGGCCACCGGGCTCCGGGTGGTCGCCGTGCCGGTGCTGCTCGCCGCGCTCGCCGTCCTCGCCGGTCTGCGCGGCCGGCCGGCCGCCGAGCGGCCCGCTCCCGCACCGGCGCCCGCCACC
>NZ_JBEYFP010000616.1:0-3602 GCF_040634455.1 Kitasatospora sp. NPDC007106 | reverse complement strand
GACCGCCGCGGCCGCCCCGGCGCCGAGCGCGACCGCCAAGCCCGCCCGCACCGCGGCCGCCGGCCCGGCCGACCAGACCGTCCAGTGCGACGGCGACGGCAGCAGCGGCAACCGCATCCAGGTGGTGTACGCCCACGGACCCGGCAAGGACCGCTACGCGCAGTACGCCGCGTCCTTCCGCAAGTGGGCCGCCGACGCGGACACCATCTACTACGCCAGCGCCCAGGAGACCGGCGGAGTCCGGCACATCCGCTACGTCACCGCCGCGGACTGCACCCCCTCGGTGCTCAACGTCGAGTTGCCCGACTCGGCCCTCGCCGAGTTCAGCGCGATGAACAACGCCCTCGCCCAGAAGGGCTTCAACCGCAAGGACCGCAAGTACATGGTCTTCGCGGACGCCAACGTGTACTGCGGCATCGGCACCTTCAACGGCGACGAGCGTCCCGGCCAGGACAACCTGTCCAACTTCGGCCCCTCGTACGGCCGTACCGACTCCGGCTGCTGGAGCGGCTCCACCGCCGCGCACGAACTCGGCCACAACCTCGGCGCGGTGAACAACAGCGCGCCCAACACCAGCCGCGGCGCGCACTGCACCGACGAGTGGGACGTCATGTGCTACTCCGACTCGCCGTACTACCCGGCGATGCGGACGGTCTGCCCCGAGCGCGGCCACGACGAGCGCCTCGACTGCAACCACGACGACTACTACAACACCAGTCCCAAGGCCGGCAGTTACCTCGCCACCCACTGGAACATCGCGAACAACCAGTTCCTGATGACCGGCGGCGGAAGCACCAACCCCGACCCGAACCCGAACCCGTCGCCGACCTCCTCGCCGACCCCGTCGCCCAAGCCGAGCCCGACCGGGCCGACCGGCACCACCGGCCCCGTGCCGACCGTCGGCAGCCTCGCCTCCGACTCCGCGGTGCTCAACTGGCCCGCCGTCAACGGCGCCGACTGGTACCAGGTCCGACTGAACGGCAACTTCCTCACCTGGGTGCAGCAGAACTCGGTGCGCATCTACAACCTGCGCCCCGACACCGACTACAGCGTCGCGGTGGCCTTCCGTGACCGCTCCGGCAAGGACTCCTCGCCGGGCCGCACCGTCACCTTCCACACCCCGAAGGCCGGCAGCACCACCACGCCCAGCGCGGCCTACACCCTGGTGAACGGCGCCAGCGGGCTCGCCGCCGAGATCTGGGGCGGCAAGTCGGCCGACGGCACCGTGCTGGTCGCCTCCCAGCCCAACGGGTACACCGGTCAGCGCTGGTACTTCGACGACGCCGGCGACGGCTACTCCCGGATCCGCTCCGCGGTCTCCGGCAAGTGCCTGCAGCTCGGCGGCGCCGCCGGCGCCGGCCAGTGGGTGTACCAGCAGCCCTGCAACGGCTCCTCGGCCGCCCAGCAGTGGCGGATCGCGACCGCCGGCGGCGGCGTCACCGTCACCGCCCGGGGCAGCTCGCTCGTCCTCGGCATCTCCGGCCGCCCCTACTACGGCGCCTGGCTGATGGAACTCCAGGACCCGAACGGCTCCGGCTACCACACCTGGACGGTCCAGAAGGCGTCCTGACGCCCCGCCGAGCCACCGGGGGCCCGCCGGCCACGCGGGCGGGCCCCCACCGCACCACCCACTGCCCAGGAGCGCACGCCCATGCCCGACCGACGTTCCGCGGCGGCCTCGGCCGTCCTCGCCGGCCTCCTCGTCCTCGGCCCGGCCGCGACCGCCCACGCCCACGGCGACACCATCGCCCTCACCGTCACCGGCAGCACCGGCGGCCACCCGCAGGCCACCGCCCTGTGGGAGAACGACCGCGACCCGGTCGAGGAGCGGATCGCGGGCACCTTCTCCGCGACCGCCCCGGACGGCACCGCCCTCGGCCCCTGGCGGCTGGTGGCGGTACCCGGCCGGCCCGGCGTCCTCACCACGGCCGAGGTGCTGCCGCCCGGCCACTGGACCGTCACCGCCGAGACCGCCTTCCCCGGACTCGGCCGCTACCAGGGAACCCTGGACGTGCCGGTGACCGACCCGCCGGGCTCCGCCCCGTCGGCCGGACCGACCGCCGCCACCCAGGGCCCCACCGCCGCGACCCCCTCGCCGGGCACCGTCGCCGACCCCGTCCCGGCGGGAACGGCGGCCCCGTCCGGCGGCCCCGCGCCCTCCGGCAGTCCGGCACCGGCCACCGCCGCGCCCGACGACGACCGGGACCGGCCCGCCTGGCTGCTCGCGCTCGCCGGCCTCGGCACCGCCGTGCTGGCCGGGGGCGCCGTCGCGGCCGCCGTCCACATCCTCCGGCGCTCCGCCCGTTCCTGACGGAGCGCCGTCCCCACCCTCCGTGGGCCCGCCCGGCACGTCCCGACCGGCACGCCCGACCCGGCGTGCCCCGGCCCCGGGCGCATCCGGCCCACGCGTCCGCGCCGCCGGTGACCACGCCGGCCCGGCCCCGGACCTTCGGATCAAGGAGCACCATGCACAGACTCCGCGCATCCCGCGGTAGGAAGACCCTGTTGGCCGCGATCGTCGCCGCGCTCTCCGGAGCCCTGCTCTTCGGCATCGGCGTCTTCGCCCAGGCCGCCTCCACCGGCACCGTGATCGGCGGCCAGGGCGGCTACCGGACGGTCAACCAGCGCACCCAGCCCTCGCTGACCGCCCGGATCACCGGCAGCTCCGCGGTCGGCGACCACGTCCCCACCGCCTGCCGCACCAGCGGCGACCAGGTCGAGGGCAACACCCGCTGGATCTGGTCCGGCACCTACTACATCGCCGACGCCTTCATCCGGGAGAACACCAACGGCCTGCCGGTCTGCGGCTCGACCACGACCACGACCACCGGCACCAAGACCCTCGCCATCGGCATGCAGAAGCAGGTCAAGACCCAGTGGTGCTGGGACGCCTCGGGCGTGACCATCGCGACCTACTGGGGGCGCAGCACCAGCCAGGAGGAGTTCTGCCGGCTCGCCGCCCGCGGCACCTGGGTGGACTGCAACAACCAGCCCGCCACGCTGGAGGACATGGCCAACGGCCTCGCCGGCCTCGGACTCTCCACCAGCGGCCGCAGCCTCTACCGCAGCGCCTCCTTCGCCGAGACCACGGCCGAGATCGCCGGCGGCCGCCCCTTCGCCGTCCGGATCGGCTGGCGCTCCGGCGGCGGCCACATGAACGTCATCTACGGCTACGACAGCACCAGCAACATGATCGCGGTCGGCGACCCGTGGCCCTCCACCCAGACCTACACCTGGTGGAACTACAACACCTACGTCAACAACAACTCGTTCCAGTGGACCCACTCCCGCATCGGCATCCACGGCTGAGGAGACGACCGACCGTGACCACCAACCCGCAGCTCCGCCGCGCGGCCGTGCTCGCCGCCACCGCCGGCCTCGCCCTGCTCGCCTCCGCCTCCCCGGCGCAGGCCGCCGACGGCCCCGACCTGGGCTCCGCCCAGCAGGTCCTGCAGTCCGGCCAGGTCCGGGACACCGTCTCCCGCTTCCTGACCGTCACCAGGCAGCAGTCCGCCGCGCAGGCCGCCCCCGCCGCCGACGGCGGCACGGTCGGCGTGCATCTACATCGACTCCCACAAGGAGACGCTGCCCGCCGCCGACCC
>NZ_JBEYFP010000615.1:0-3611 GCF_040634455.1 Kitasatospora sp. NPDC007106 | reverse complement strand
GTGGCCGCCGGCGATCAGGGCGACGGTCTCCTCGTCGTTCATCGCCATCCGGCGGAACGTCTCGCGGATGTCGCGGGCCGCGGCGATCGGGTCCGGGGTGCCGTTCGGGCCCTCCGGGTTGACGTAGATGAGGCCCATCTGGACGGCGCCGAGCGGGTTCTCCAGGTTGCGGTCGCCGGTGTAGCGCTCGTCGCCGAGCCAGGTCTGCTCGGGACCCCAGTAGACGTCCTCCTCCGGCTCCCAGACGTCCTCGCGGCCGCCGCCGAAGCCGAAGGTGGTGAAGCCCATGTCCTCCAGGGCGACGTTGCCGGCCAGGATCATCAGGTCGGCCCAGGAGATCTTCTGGCCGTACTTCTTCTTGACCGGCCACAGCAGACGGCGGGCCTTGTCGAGGTTGGCGTTGTCCGGCCAGCTGTTGAGCGGGGCGAAGCGCTGCTGGCCGGCGCCCGCGCCGCCGCGGCCGTCGCTGATCCGGTAGGTGCCGGCGCTGTGCCAGGCCATCCGGATCATGAACGGGCCGTAGTTGCCGTAGTCGGCCGGCCACCAGTCCTGCGAGGTGGTCAGCACCTCGGAGACGTCCCGCTTCACGGCGGCGAGGTCGAGCGAGGTGAAGGCCGCGGCGTAGTCGAAGGACCCACCGAGGGGGTTGGCCTCGGCGGGGTTCTTGGCAAGGATCCGCAGGTTCAGCCGGTTCGGCCACCACTGGCGGTTGCCGCCGCCCTGGGTCGGATGAGGGGCTCGCCCGTGTACCACCGGGCAGCCGCCGGTCCCCTCCGTCTTCGCGTCGGTGACGATTGCGTCAGGGTTCTCGGACATGTGAATCCTTCCAAGCTGGACGATCAGTTCCGAAGATGGGTCGGCCGGAAGAAGCGCGCGCACCCGGACCGGCGGGCCCGGGCACCGGGATCCCGTCCCGGGCGGGCGTCGGACCGGCCGCGCCCGCGGTCACCGGAGCCCTGCGGCCGGCGCGGGACGCATCCGTCCCCGTCGTCCGGCGGGCAGCCACGAGCAGCAACGTCAGGTCGTCCTCTTCCGTTCAGCAGTGCCGATTTCGACCCTACATTAGACCTTGTCTAAGTCAACGCCGACACAAAACTTCAGCCGATTCCAGCCGCCTGGTACCCTCCCCCCATGAGTGACCTGTTGGAACGGCTCCGGAACCGCGGCTGGCGGCTGACCGCACAGCGGCGGGTCGTCGCCCAGGTCCTGGACGGCGACCACATCCACTACACGGCCGACGAGATCCATGCCCGCGCGGTGGAAATGCTGCCCGAGATCAGCCGCGCCACGGTCTACAACACGCTGGGCGAGCTGGTCTCGCTCGGCGAGGTCATCGAGGTCAGCACCGACGGGCGGGCGAAGCGGTACGACCCCAACGCCCACCATGCCCACCAGCACCTCGTCTGCCAGTCCTGCGGCACCATCCGCGACGTCCACCCGACCGGGGACCCGCTGGCCTCGCTGCCCGACGGCGAGCGCTACGGCTTCACCCTCTCCGGCGTGGAGGTCACCTTCCGAGGTCTCTGCCCCAGCTGCGCCCAGGTGCAGTAGTCCCCCGCCCAGGTGCAGTAGTCCCCGGCGATTCCCGACAGTAGTTCACCCGATCGGGTGAGTCGGTGTCGGTCGGGGCCGGTTCACCCCAGCGGTTCTCCCGGCGCCCAGCCCCCGGCGAGCAGGGCGTCCACGGCCGTCAGCGCCCGCTGCAGCCGCTCGACGCGGTCGCCCCGCAGCTCGATCCACGGCACCGCTCCGGCCGTCAGCACCTCGCGGAACCGGCCGGTCATCCACGGGCGCAGGTGCTCGCCGTCGCGCAGCCCGTCGTCGTCGAAGGCCACGCCGTCGTCCGAGGTCAGCAGGTACAGCGCGCGCGGCGGCATCCCCGCGGCGAGCCGGCGGACCGGCCCGGTGGCGCGGCCGCGGTAGCGCTCCTGCCAGACCGTGGTGGCCAGGGTGTCGGTGTCGCAGACCAGCACCGGACCGCCGCAGCGGGCCGCGCGCTGCTCGGCCTCGTTCTGGCGGCGGCCGACCAGCTCGAAGTCGGCGTCCGTCCACTCCAGGTCGAACACGGACGGCACCGGACCGCCGGGCCGGGCGCGGCCGCGCGCCACCGCGAGCTTCGCGGCCGTGAGCTCCCGGCCGTACTCGGGCACCCAGCGGGTCGCCGCGTGCGGACCGCCGCGGCCGCGGAGGGCGGCCGCCAGATCGCGGGAGAGCGTGGTGGTGCCGGTGGACTCCGCGCCGAGCACCACCACCCGGCGGGCGAACCAGGCCCGGACGGGCGGCTCCAGGTCGTCCCAGTGGCCGACCGGATCGGCCCGGACCTTGGTGCCGGACACGGCGAAGGTGTCCCGCGGCACGTCCAGCAGCACCGGCGCGGCGTCGAACCGCCGGGCGAGTTCGGTGCCGTACGGCTCCGAGCTGAACACCGCGTCCACCGGCGGCGCGGGCGGTGCCGCGGCCACCGCCTCGCGCATCAGCGCGACGTGCCCGGCCCAGGCCTCGTCGCTCCCGTAGTCGACCGGCAGGTCGTCGGCGATCCCGGCGACGGCGACGTGCGGCTCACCCGCCCAGTGCTCGCGTATCCAGGCGACCCGGTCGGCCAGCGGCACCGACTCGCACGCCGCCGCCATCACCACCACGGTGACCCGCTCGCAGGCGTCCGCCGCCGAACGGATCAGGAAGTGGTGGCCGGCGTGCGGCGGGTAGAACTTGCCGATCACCAGGCCGTGGGCGAACCGGCCGCCGTCGGCCGTGGCGCCGCTCATGCCGGCACCCCCGCCGGGGCGGCAGCCGGACGGGCGGCCGCGGTGAGCTCGCGGTGCCAGCTGCGCAGGCCCACCCCGCACAGGGCGAGGAAGAGCACGTACACCGCGGCGGTCAGCACCAGGTCCTTGGCCGCGTACAGCGGGATGTAGACCAGGTCGGCGGCGATCCAGAGGTACCAGTTCTCCACCTGCTTGGCGTTCAGCAGCCACTGGGCGGCGAGCGACAGGGCGGTGGTGAGGGCGTCCCAGAACGGCGCGCTGTCGCCGGCCCGGGTGAGCAGGACGGTCAGTCCCCAGGTCGCCGGGACGAGCAGTGCCGCCAGCACCAGGAGCGTGGTCGGCGAGGCGTGGCCCATCGGCCGCCCGGTGTGCCGTTCGCCGCCGCGCAGCCAGCGGTACCAGCCGTGCGCGGCCAGCAGCAGGAAGACGATCTGCAGCGCGGCGTCGGCGTAGAGCCGGGCGCTCCAGAACAGCGCGAAGAAGAACAGGTTGTTGGCGATGCCCACCGGGAAGTTCCAGGAGCTGGCCCTGACGCACAGCCAGACGCAGACCGCGCCGGTGGCGAAGCCCAGCAGTTCGGCCGTGGTGACGGCGTCGCGGCCGAGCAGGAAGAGTTGGTGGTTCAGCGGTGCGAGCAGGTCGGCCAGGGTGTCGGCGACGGACACGGGTTCCCCCTTCAGGAATAGCGTCAGGGTGACGATAAGGGGTGGCCGGTCGATCCCGCAACGCCCTTCCGGCAGGTCGGGGCGGGTCGGGGGCCCGGACGCCCGCTGCGCGCGGACCGTTCGCCCACCGCCCGGAGGGTCCACGGACCTGCCGGGGCGAGGCCGCCGCCGGCTGACCGGC
>NZ_JBEYFP010000614.1:0-3611 GCF_040634455.1 Kitasatospora sp. NPDC007106 | reverse complement strand
CGCGTCGGGCGGCGAGCGGGGCGAGTGCCTCGGCGAGCGCCGGTGCGTCGCGGTGGTGCTCCGCGACGGCGGCGGCGAGGACCGCCTCGAACTCGACGGGCTCCGGGCTGTGATCGGCCAGCAGGGCGGCCAGCCGCTCGGCGAGCTCGTGCGGCCCGGACACGGCCGGCGGCATCGGGCGGGCCGGTGCGGGCCCGGGGGCGGCCGACGGCAGCGGTTCGGCACCGGCCCAGGGGGCGGCGTCCGCGTCGGCCGTGGCGTCGTCCGTGCCGAGCAGGCGGCGGGCGTCCACCGCCTGCACCGGCCCGAGCCCTTGGGCCGCGGTGCGGAGGGCGCGGACGGTGTCGGGCCCCGCCTGCGCGAGGTGGCGGGTTGCAAGCCGCAGGGCCTTGTCCTGGACCTCGGTGGCCGGGTGGGCGAATCCGGCGGCCACCGCCGGAAGCAGGGCGTCGATCTGCGCCGGGTGGCGTCGCAGCACGGCGCCGGCCCAGGTCAGTTGGGCGGTGGCCAGGGTCTTCTCGGGGCGGCCGAGGACGGCCTCGGTGAGCTCGGCGAAGGTGTCGGCAGGGAGCCGGTCGTCGAGGGTACGGAGGGCCGCCTGGGCGGTCCTGGCGGCGGTGGGCGCTCCGTCGGCGGCGAGCCGGAGGTAGTCGCGGGAGCGGGCGAGGACCTCGTCCGGGTACGGCGCGAGTGCGTCGTGCAGGTGGAGGAATCCGCGAAGGTTGCCCGGCCGGTCGCCGCGGAGCAGCTTGCCGAGGCAGTGGTCGAGCAGTTCGGCGCGGTCGAGAACGCCCTCGGCGGCCAGCGCGGTGAGGGCCTCGGGCCACACGTTCCCGGGTCCGGACCGGGCGGCATGCGGATCGGCGAACTCGCCTCCGACGTCCGGGACTTCGAACAGCCGGCGGACGAACTCGGCCAGCCGGGGCTGGGCGCGCAGCCAGGAGAGCAGGGTGTCGTGGTGCGGCACCGGTTCGCGCAGGCCCTGGTCGGCGAACCACTCGGCGATCTCGCGGTGGTGGTGCCGCATCAGGCCGCCCTCGCGAAGCCACCCGGTGACGTAGCCGTCGGTGGCCGGCACCTCCGCCCCGGACCAGACGGTGAGGCCGTGCGCCACCAGCCAGCGGGGACCGTCCCCGCGCGCCGGCAGCCACTCGGCGAGGCGGACGGCGAGCTCACGCTGCCACGCGGTGCTGCGGTGGGGCTCGAGCAGGACGCGGAGCAGCGCGTGGTGGTCCGCGTTGGTGGAGCCGCCGTCGGCCAGCGGCCAGGTGGCGTCCCGCAGGCGGCGGTCCGTGAGCCAGCCGAGGGCCTCGACCGGCGTGCGGGCGGCGGACAGGCCGGCTGCCCGGAGTGCCGCCAGCTGTCCGTGAGCGGGAAAGGAGCGGTTCGCCTCGGCGGACACCGCGTCGCGGAGCAGTTCGGAACGCAGCCGCCGCAACGGCGCACGGAGATGGTCCAACCGGTCCGCGGGCACCCCGGACAGACGCTCGATCACCGCGCCCGGCAACCGGGCCGCGATCAGGGCCCGCACCTCGTCCCATCCGATCACCGTGGCCGCGCCGTCGTTCACTGCTCCCGCCCTTCCCGCACCGCCGTGGTGCCGGCAGGAACCGTAGCGGGGGGCGGCGACAACGGACCGGCCCGCACACCTGCCCGGACGCGGCCGGGGCACGAGGCACGGGCGAAGACCGCCGGAACGCAGGGGGAACCGGGTTCCGCCGCGGTCCTCGTCCGACTCCACCGACCGGCGATCGACAGCGGCCGTGATGCTCCCGCTTCCGATCAGAGGAGCACGGGTACGGCGGAACAGCCGCGAACACCTCGACCGTGAAGATCACGGCACCTGCGTCACGACACGTGGTCGGATCGACTACCCGGCACCTTCCCGGCCGGACAGCTCGTCGAGGGCCAGGGCGGCGGCGCCGACCAGCCCCGCGTCGGTGCCGAGGTGGGCGGGCAGGACGGTGAGCCCGGCGGCGAACGGCAGGGCGGCGTAGGTGTGCAGGTGGCGGCGGAGCGGGTCGAAGAGGACGTCCCCGGCCCTCGCGACGCCGCCGCCGATCACGGCCGCCTCGATCTCCACCAGGGTGGCGGTCGCGGCGATGCCGGCGGCCAGCGCCCGGGCGGCGCGGTCGAAGGAGGCGAGCGCGATCGGGTCGCCGGCCCGGGCGGCCTCGGCGACGGCGGACGCGGAGGTGTCGGTCCCCGTCGGCCGCCAGCCGTCCCGGACGGCGCGGGCGGCGATCGCGGTGCCGCTGGCCAGGATCTCGAGGCAGCCGCGCGAGCCGCACGGGCAGGGGTCGCCGTCCAGGTCGACGCTGATGTGGCCGAGGTGACCGGCGTTGCCGGTCCGCCCGTGGTGGACACTGCCGCCCAGGACGAGCCCGGCGCCGACGCCGGTGGAGACGACCAGGCAGAGCGCGTCGGCGTACGGGCGGGCGGCGCCGTAACGGTGTTCGGCCGCCGTCATCGCCACCGCGTCGCCGCCGAGCACCACCGGCAGCCCCCGGACGGCCGGGTGCGCGCCCGCCTCGGCGACGATCGGGAAGCCGCGCCAGGCGGCGATGTTGACCGGGCTGACGGTGCCCGCGGAGGTGTCGACCGGGCCGGCGCTGCCGATGCCGAGGGACCGCACCCCGCCCCACAGCGGGTGCGCGGAGAGCTCGTCGAGGACGCGGTGGACGGCGCCGAGGACGGTGCCCGCGTCCTCGCGGGCCGGGGTGGGCCGCTGAACCTGGTGCAGCAGCCGGCCGAAGGGGTCGACGAGTCCGCCGGCGATCTTCGTCCCGCCGATGTCGAGGGCGGCGACGAGGCCGGGGGCGTCGGTTCCGGGTGCGGCCTGGCCGGCCGTCCTGGCGCTGCTCATGGTGGTGCTCCGGGGCAGGTGCGGTGGTACGGGGGTCGATTCTGGCCGAGCCTGACAACGTTGTCCAGCGCCGTCGGGGTCCGTATGCTGCGTGGTCATGAACAGCCGACCTGCCGCCAGGCCCACCATGAAGGACGTCGCGGCCGCGGCGGGCGTCGGACTGAAGACCGTCTCCCGGGTCGTCAACGAGGAGTCCGGCGTCAGCCCCGCGATGGCGGCCCGGGTGCGGGCGGCGATCGCCGAACTCGGCTTCCGCCGCAACGACAGCGCCCGGCTGCTGCGCACCGGCTCCACCGCCAGCGTCGGCCTGGTGCTGGAGGACATCGGCGACCCGTTCTCCTCGACGCTCTCCCGCGGGGTGGAGGCCGTCGCACGCGAGCACGGCTGTCTGCTGTTCGCCGGTTCCAGCGCCGAGGACCCGGACCGCGAACGGGAGTTGGCCCTGGCCCTGTGCGCCCGCCGGGTGGACGGGCTGCTGGTGGTGCCCGCGGGCGGCGACCACGGCTACCTGCTGCCCGAAACCGCCTCCGGTCTCGCGGTGGTCTTCCTGGACCGACCCGGCGCCGGGATCGAGGCCGACGCGGTGCTCAGCGACAACGCCGGCGGTGCCCGCGCGGGCACCGCCCACCTGATCGCGCACGGGCACCGCCGGATCGGCTTCGTCGGGGACCTGCCGCACATCCACACCTGCGCGGAGCGGCTGCGCGGCTACCGCGAGGCGATGGGGACGGCCCGACTGCCGGTC
>NZ_JBEYFP010000613.1:0-3613 GCF_040634455.1 Kitasatospora sp. NPDC007106 | reverse complement strand
CTTCCTCCCCCCCCCTCCCCTCTCCCTCTGCGCGGGGTCCCCCCCGGGGGGCCCCCCCGCGGGGGGGCCCGCGCTACTGCCGCGGCTCGCGGTCCGGCGGCGGCGCCAGCCGGTCGCTCATCCACTCCAGGGCCGCGGGAAGCTCCCGGCGCCAGGTCTCGAAGCTGTGCCCGCCGTCGTCCAGGAAGAGCGAGTCCACGGTGAAGTCGGGGTTGTTCGCCGCGACCTGCTGGGCGGTGGCCAGGAACTGCTGGGTCGCCTGGTAGTTGTCCTCCGTCCTGGTGCTGACCACCAGCAGCGAGGCGTGCGGGGCCGGCAGGTTCTTCAGCCGCCAGTTCAGGTCCGACTGCGAGGCGGCCTGCGCGTCGCCCCGGAAGAGGTCGCCGTCCGTCCAGCGGTCGTTCGGCACCTGGTAGTCCGCGTGCAGGGCGGCCGCGTTCGGGAAGGCGTCCGGACTGCGCATCGCCATCCGCAGCGCGCAGCTCCCCCCGGTCGAGTAGCCGAACACCCCCCAGGAGGCGGGGGAGTGGCTCGCCCGGTAGGCGGACCTGATCGCCGTCGGGACGTCCTTGGTGAACCAGGTCTCCGACCGCGGGCCGCCGGCCACGTCCACGCACTCGGTGTTCCGCGGCGGCGCCACCGTCGGCCGGGCCATCACCACGATCGTCGGCGACATCCGGCCGGCCCGCTCCAGCTCCGACACCGTCTGCGGCACCCGCAGCCCCTCCACCAGGTGCAGCGACGGGCCGGGGTAGCCGCCGATCGCCAGCATCACCGGGAACCGTTCGCGGGCGTACTTCGGGACGAAGTACTCCGGCGGCAGGTAGACGAAGACCTGGTCGGACAGCCCCGACTCGGTGCCCGTCACCTTCACCGAGTCGACCCGCCCGACCTCCTCCGGCCTGCCCGCCGGCAGCACGTCCTTCACCGTCTCCAGCCCGCCCTCGGAGGTCGGCTCGACCAGCTTCTGGGAGTCCGGCGCCGCGCCCTTGGCGTGCTCCGAGCTGGTCAGCGCCAGGGCGGCCCCGCCCGGGTGCAGCAGGTCGTTCCACGAGGTGTAGAAGCTGTACGTGTTGTTGACCGCCAGCGCCAGCACCCCCAGCACCGAGACCTGAACCACCGTCAGCAGGCCCAGGCGCCCCAGCACCGGCAGCGGCCGCTGGCGGGCCAGCCGGGGCCACAGCCAGAGGGTGGCGGCCAGGCCCGCGACCGCCGTCGCGATCAGCGAGTACACCAGCGACCTGCTGGTCAGTTCCATGGCGGCGCCTTCCGTCGGGCAGGGGTGGGGCCAGGGTTCATCGTGCGTTCGCCCACCACCCCGGGCCACCGGGGCTAGCCTGACCGGGCGTCGGATTCCGACGCCGCCCGGGGTGCTGATCCGGGTGCAACCGAGGCCCTAGAATGCGGCGTCCACCGAGTGCAGTGCGTGAACCACCGTCCCCGTCGTGACGGCCGCTGCGCGCCGTCCCCGCGACCGCCGTCCGGTCGCCCGGTCCCCTGCCGGACCGGGCCCGGGAGCGGTCCACCACCCGTCCCCAGGCTCCCCCTCGGCCCGGGAGGCGCCCGACCGGCATGCCCGCCGGCGGGGCCTTCTTGACCAGCGGATTGCCCGATCAAGGAATAGTCATGAAGGTCCATCACAACTCCTACTTCGGAGTGACAGGACGAGCCGGATCAGCCCCTACGCTGAACTTCCATGAGCGTTCCCGTGTCCGTTGAGCCGTCGACCGAGCAGCCCCGCCGAGGCGGGCTGCAGACGCTGCGCACCCAGGCCGCGGCCGTCCCCCGCGCCTGGCTTCCGGGCGTGGTCGGCTACGCCTGCCTGCTGATCGGCCTGCTCGACATCTGCAGCGCCGTCTTCCCGAAGCTCCGCCACACCCGGATGCACACCTTCGCCGGGCAGCTGCCCGGCGCGACCACCACGCTCGCCGCGGCGGGCACGCTCATGGTCGGCGTCCTGCTGGTGCTCCTCGCCCACGCCCTGCGCCGCCGCAAGCGGCGGGCCTGGCGCGCGGTCGTCGTCCTGCTGCCCGTGGGCGCCGCCCTGCACCTGCTGCGCTGGCACCAGACCGGCCCCGCCGTGATCTCCCTGGTGCTGTTCGCGGTGATCCTGGTGCACCGCCGCGAGTTCTACGCCAAGGCCGACCCGCGCACCCGCTGGCGCGCGCTCGCCAACCTGGTCGTCATGGGCGTCTTCAGCGTCCTGCTCGGCCTGCTGATCGTGAGCGTCCACCCGAAGTCGGAGATCGGCGACCCGTCGACGGTCCAGCGCCTGGAGGAGACGGTCTACGGCCTCTTCGGCTTCGACGGCCCGATCCGCTACGGCTCCGACCGGATCTCCGACCTGGTCGCCTACTCGCTCGGCGCGCTCGGCCTGCTGACCGCCTTCACCTCGGCCTACCTGCTGCTGCGCCCGGAGAAGCCCGAGCCGGAGCTCACCGTCGAGGACGAGGTCAAGGTCCGCGAGCTGCTGGCCCGCCACGGCACCCGCGACTCGCTCGGCTACTTCGCGCTCCGCCGCGACAAGAGCGTCCTCTTCTCGCCCTCCGGCAAGGCCGCCATCTCCTACCGCGTCGTCTCCGGCGTGATGCTCGCCTCCGGCGACCCGGTCGGCGACGTCGAGGCCTGGCCCGGCGCGATCAAGGTCTTCATGGCGGAGGCCCGCGAGCACGCCTGGGTCCCCGCGGTGATGGGCTGCAGCGAGGTCGGCGGCGAGGTCTGGACGCGCGAGGCCGGCCTCGACGCGCTGGAGCTCGGCGACGAGGCGATCGTCGACACCGCGACCTTCTCGCTCTCCGGCCGCGCCATGCGCAACGTCCGCCAGATGGTCAAGCGGATCGAGCGCAACGGCTACTCCTGCCAGGTCCGCCGGGTCGGCGACCTCACCCTGGAGGAGCGCCGGCAGATCGCCGACGCCGCCTGCCGCTGGCGCGGCACCGACACCGAGCGCGGCTTCTCCATGGCGCTCGGCCGCTTCGGCGACCCGACCGACGACCGCTGCGTCGTCGTCACCGCCCACAAGGCCCCGGCCGAGGGCGAGCCGGCCGGCGAGCCCGGCAGCGACCTCAAGGCGGTGCTGCACTTCGTGCCCTGGGGCCCCGACGGCATCTCGCTGGAGCTGATGCGCCGCGACCGCGAGGCCGACCCCGGCCTCAACGAGCTGCTCATCGTCGCCGCCCTGCAGGCCGTCCCCGCCATGGGCGTCAAGCGGGTCTCGCTGAACTTCGCGATGTTCCGCTCCGCCCTCGCCCGCGGCGAGCGGATCGGCGCGGGCCCGGTGCTGCGCGCCTGGCGCGGCCTGCTGGTGTTCCTCTCCCGCTGGTTCCAGATCGAGTCGCTGTACAAGTTCAACGCCAAGTTCCAGCCGGAGTGGGAGCCCCGCTTCCTCGTCTACAAGCAGACCCGGGACCTCCCGCGGATCGGCTTCGCGGCGATGCAGGCGGAGGCCTTCATCACCCTCGGCATGCCGCGCCTGGGCCGCGCCAAGCAGCGCCAGGGCCTCATGCCCGAGCCCGACCAGGCCCGGCTGGCCGCGGTCACCGAGGCCGCCTGACCGACGGCCGCGCGGCACGGCCCGCACCACCCGCCCGCGGCGGGCACCGGACCCCGGTGC
>NZ_JBEYFP010000612.1:0-3615 GCF_040634455.1 Kitasatospora sp. NPDC007106 | reverse complement strand
GAACTCGCAGGCCGTCACCCCGCAGATGGGGTTCAACAACTGGAACTCCACGCACTGCCGGGCCGAGTTCAACGAGGCCATGGTCAAGGGCATCGCCGACATCTTCGTCTCCAAGGGGCTGAAGGCGGCCGGCTACAGCTACGTCAACCTCGACGACTGCTGGGCGATGCCGACCCGCGACGCCGCCGGCAACCTCGTGCCCGACCCCGTGCGCTTCCCGAACGGCATCAAGGCGGTCGCCGACTACGTGCACGCCAAGGGGCTGAAGTTCGGCCTGTACTCCAGCGCCGGCACCAGGACCTGCGACGCGCTGGGCTTCCCCGGCGGCCTCGGCCACGAGCAGCAGGACGCGAACCTCTGGGCGTCCTGGGGCGTCGACTACCTGAAGTACGACAACTGCAACAACCAGGGCGTCGACGCGAAGCAGCGGTACAAGGCGATGGGTGACGCCCTGAAGGCCACCGGCCGCCCCATCCTCTACAGCATCTGCGAATGGGGCAGCAGCCAGCCCTGGACGTGGGCCCAGGAGACCGGCAACTCCTGGCGGACCACCGGCGACATCTCCGACTCCTGGTCGAGCATGATCTCCATCGCGCACGAGAACCAGGCCCTCGCCCCCTACGCCGGCCCGAACGCCTGGAACGACCCCGACATGCTGGAGGTCGGCAACGGCGGCATGACCGACACCGAGTACCGCACCCACTTCAGCCTCTGGGCGGAGATGGCCGCGCCGCTGCTGATCGGCTCCGACCTGCGCACCGCCAGCGCCGCGACCATGGCCGTCCTCACCAACGCCGACGTCATCGCCGTCGACCAGGACCCGCTCGGCCGACAGGGCGCCGTGGTCTCCTCCGGCGACGGACTGGTCGTCATGAGCAAGCCGCTCGCCGACGGCAGCCGCGCCGTCACCCTGACCAACGAGACCGCCGCCACCAGGACGGTCGCCACGACCGCCGCGGCCGCCGGCATCGGCGGCGCCGCCTCGTACACCCTCAAGGACCTCTGGTCCAAGCAGACCACCACCACGACCGGCGCGATCAGCGCCGCCGTCCCCTCGCACGGCACGGTGATGTTCCGGGTCACGCCCGCCGCGCCGACCGCGCTGCCCACCGGACTCCACTGGCTCGGCGACCTGGCCTGGTCCACCGCGCCCGCCAACGCCTGGGGACCGGTCGAACGGAACCACAGCAACGGCGAGACCGCGCCCGGTGACGGACGGACCCTCACCCTCGGCGGCACCGCCTACGCCAAGGGCCTCGGCGTGCACGCCGGCTCGGACGTCCGCTACCACCTCGGCGGCACCTGCACCGGGCTGGTGGTCGACGTCGGCATCGACGACGAGGCCGGCAGCAACGGATCCGCGGTCTTCCAGGTCTACCGCGACAACACCCTGGTGGCCGACAGCGGAATCCGCCGCGGCACCGACCCGGCCCTGCGGCTGACGGCCGACCTCACCGGCGGCAGCGACCTGCGGCTCGTCGTCACCGACGCCGGCGACGGCAAGGACTACGACCACGCGGACTGGGCCGGCGCCCGCATCGGCTGCGGGACGGCGCCGACACCCGGCACCCACGCCCTCAGCGACCTGGCCTGGACCGCCGCCTTCAACGGCTGGGGCCCGGTCGAGCGCGACCGCAGCAACGGCGAGGCGGCGGCCGGTGACGGACGGACCCTCACCGTCGGCGGCACCGCCTACGCCAAGGGCCTCGGCGCCCACGCCACCTCCACCGTCACCTACTACCTCGGCGGCCGGTGCACCGCCCTCAGCACCGACGCCGGCGTGGACGACGAGGTCGGCTCCAACGGCTCGGTCACCTTCCAGGTCCTCGCCGACGGAGTGAAGGTCGCCGGAAGCGGCACGGTCACCGGCGCCGGCGGCGCCGTCCACCTCGACGCCCCGCTCACCGGCGCCTACGAACTGACCCTGGAGGTCGGAGCCGCCGACAACGGCAACACCTACGACCACGCGGACTGGGCCGCACCCCAGCTGACCTGCGTCTGACCGGAACCCCGGCCGGTCCCGCCACCCGCGGCGGGACCGGCTCCGCCCGGCCGCTCCTCCGCGGCCTATCCGGCGTCGGCCCCGTCCGCCACGGCGGCCCCCGGCGCGGCAGCCGGCGGACGGAGGAGCCGGCGGACGGCGTCCCGGAGCCAGCGGTGGCCCCCGTCGGCCGTGTGCCGGGGGTGCCAGGCCATGCCGATGGTGACCGGCGGCAGGGACAGCGGGAGATCGAGCAGGTGCAGTCCGAGGGCGACGGCGTCGTGGGTGAGGGGTGAGGGCGCTGCGCCGGGGAGCGCGGCGGGTACCAGGCAGACGACGTCGCTGCGGGCCGCGAGGGCCATCGCGGCCAGGTGGCCCGGGAGGACGACGCCCACCCGCCGGCGGAGGTCGAGCTCGGCCAGCGCGGTGTCGAGGGGGCCGGTGAACCGGCCGCGACGGCTGACCACGACGTGCTCCGCGGCGGCGAGCCGGGCCGGGGTCAGCGGCCCCTCGGTGAGCGGATGTCCGGGCCGGACGGCCGCGACCATGCGGAGGCCGACCAGTTGCTCGACCCGGGTCTCCGGGTCCACGTGGTCGATGGAGCCGACCTCCAGGTCGATCCGGCCGTCGCGCAGCGCCGGTCCGGCCTCCAGTTCCTCGGCCCGGATCCGGAACCAGACCCCCGGCGCCTCCCGCCCCGCCAGCCGCAGCAGCCCGGGCGCCAGCGCCGCGCCGACCAGATCGGCGGCCTGGAGGGTGAAGGTGGTGCGGAGCCCCGCGGGGTCCACGCCCGCACCGGGGCCGAGCAGCGCACCCAGGCTGCGCACCACCGCGGCGGCCTCCTCGCGCAGGGCCTCGGCGCGCGGGGTGGGAACCATGGTCTGACCGGCCCGGACCAGGAGAGGGTCCTGCAGGACGCGGCGCAGCCGGGCGAGGGTGCGGCTCATCGCGGCGGGCGAGGTGTGCAGACGCGCGGCGGCGCGGGTCACGCTGTGCTCGGCCAGCAGCGCGTCCAACGCGATGGCGAGATTGGCGTCGATGACCGGATCCGGGCTGTTCACCAGCATCATTCCATTCCGAGCAATGATTCCATGCCGAAGTTCCCATTGTGGCATCAAGGAGCACCTCAGCAGGATGAAGGACGTACCCCACCCGTACGACCTGCGAGGACTTCATGATCGTCATTACTGCTCCCACCGGGAACATCGGCCGCCACCTGCTCGCCCGGCTCCTGGAGTCCGCGCCCGCCGCGGGCGAGGACCTGCGCGTGATCGTGCGCGATCCCGCCCGGCTGCCGGAGGCGGCACGCGGACGCGTCGACGTGGTCACCGGCTCGCACGCGGACCCCGCGGTCCTCGACCGGGCCTTCGACGGTGCCGACGCCGTCTTCTGGCTCGTCCCCCCGGACGCCACCCTCACCCCGTACGACACCTGGAGCGGATTCACCCTCCCCGCCGTCGGGGCGCTCGCCGCCCACCGCGTCGGCCACGTCGTCGGCGTCTCCGCGCTCGGCCGCGGCACCCCGCTCGCCGACCGGGCCGGCCTCGTCACCGCCTCGCTCGCCATGGACGACCTCCTCGCCGGCAGCGGCGCCGCCTACCGGGCCCTGGCCAACCCGTCCTTCTTCGAGAACC
>NZ_JBEYFP010000611.1:0-3630 GCF_040634455.1 Kitasatospora sp. NPDC007106 | reverse complement strand
CGCCGCAGCACCCGCCGCCGCCACCGCTCGGGGCGGGAGCCGCGGCGGCGCCGCCCGCGGTGCCGGTCACGGCGACGGTGGAGAGCAGCTTCACCGTGTCGGTGTGGCCCTCCGGGCAGACGGCCGGGTCGTTGGCCTGGGCCATCGTGCGGCGGAGTTCGAAGGTGGCTCCGCAGGAGCGGCAGCGGAAGTCGTAGCGAGGCATAGCGGCAGGGTACCGAGGCGGCAGCTCAGACGGCAGTAGCGACCGGTTCGGGCCGCCCGCCCCGCTCGTCCTGCCCGGTCCGCCCGGTGGTTTCCGGCCGGGCCCGCTCCGGCTTGGGCCGGACGTAGACCTGCTTGCGGACCCGGGCGACCACCGAGCCGTCCTGTGCCAGCACCTCGGTGTCGAACCAGACCAGCGCCTTGCTGCCGTCGGCCGTCAGCTCGCGGATCTCCGCCAGGCGCTCGTCGGTGAGCACGAACTCGGCGGTGATGTCGCCGCGGCCGGGGGAGACGAAGTCGATCTCCGCGGCGCTGTCCCACACGTAGTAGTCCGGGCCGAGGTTCTGCATCACCAGCAGCATCCAGAACGGGTCGGTCATCGCGAAGATGGAGCCGCCGAAGTGGGTGCCGACCCAGTTGCGGTTCAGCCGCCCGAGCCGCAGCCGGACCTTCGCGCTGCGGAAGGCGTCGTCGACCGCCAGCACCTTGATGCCGGCGAACAGGAACGGCGGCCAGAGGTTGATGCCGCGCCGGAAGGTGGCTGCGGAGAGCGTGCGCTTGCGTGCCATGAGCGCGACTCTAGCACTAAGTTACTGGCCGGTAATGTGTCCTGGGTCACGCCCTCGGCGGGTCCGTCAGCGCGGCCCCCGGATCATCGCCACCACCCCGGCCGCGGTCTCCCGCACCGCCGCCAGCTCGGTCAGGAAGTGCCAGTAGTCCGGGTGCCGGCCCGCCTCCTCCAGCGCCGCGACCGCCCGGTCCAGCCGTGCCACCGCCGCGTCCAGCGGCGCCGCGTGCCGCGGGTCCGGGGTCTGACGTCCCGTCATGGCCAGGCGCTGGGCGTCCCGCAGGGCGAACCGCGTCCGCTCGATCTCCTTGTGCGGGTCGTGCGACACCTCGTTCAGCTGCCGCAGCCGGTCGTTGACCGCCGTCACCGAACCCTCCGCCGTCTCCAGCACCGCGCGCACCGTCCCGATCGCGCCGGTCGCGTCCGCCCAGCGCTGCTCGTCGCGGGCCCGCGCTGCCTCGTCCAGCTTCCGCGAGGCCGTCGCCACCGCCTCCGCCGTCTGCGCCGGCACCCGCTGCAGGTCCTGCCAGCAGGAGACCGAGAACCGCCGCCGCAGCTCGCTCAGCGCCGGCTCCACCGTGCCCCCGCGCGTCTCCAGCGCCTGCACCCGCGTCCGCAGGCTCGCCACCCGGCGGTCGATCTCCTTCGCCCGCTGCGGCAGTTGCTCCGCCTGGTCGCGGACGACCCCGGCCCGCCGCGCCACCTCCTCCGCCCGCTGCAGGGTCGCCTGCACCCCGTGCCGGGCCACACCCTCGTTCATCCGGGTCAGCTCCGGGCCGAGCTCCGCCAGCCGCGCCGCCAGGTCATCCGCCTTCAGCCCGGCCGACCGCACATGCTCCAGCGCCGTCGTCGCCGCCAGCAGCGCCTGCCGGGCCTTCTCCACCGCCGGCGTCACCCGGATCAGCTGCGACTCCGCGTGCTGCACCAGCGGCTGCAGCCGCTGGACGAAGGAGTCCAGCTCCGACCGCTGCGCCTCCAGGTCCCGCTTGGCCTGGTCCAGCTGCCGGCGGGCCCGGCCGGCCGCGGAGGAGTCCAGCTCCGGATCCTCCAGGTCGTACGCGTCCAGCGCCGACAGGTAGCCGACGGTCACCTCGTTGATCCGTCCCGTCAGCGCCTGGAAATCGGCCTGCGCCCGGCCCGCCGCGGCACTGTCCTCCGCGGAACGGATCGTCTCCAGGGCGAGCTGGGCGTCGCGCTGCGCCGAGTCGAGTTCGTAGAAGGTCTGCTGCGCCGCATCCCGGGCGGCCACCGCCTCGGCCCGCGCTCCCTCGCCCCGACGCCACCAGCCGCCCCGCCCGCCGCCACCGCCGGCCACCCTCACCACGCGCTCCCTGCTGCTCGTACGCCTGATCCAGGCCCATTCTTCCCGATCGCCCCCACCGCCCGGGACCCGCCGTCCGACGCCATCCGGACGGTGGCGGCGGGCAACCCCCGGACCAGGTACGCTAGGCCTCCGTCGTGCACCCGGGGACCCCGTGTGCCGCGGCACGGGCGCATAGCTCAGCGGTAGAGCGCCGCCCTTACAAGGCGGATGTCGGCGGTTCGAAACCGTCTGCGCCCACCGGCAGTGAACACCACGAAAGCCCCGAACCCTTCCCGGTCCGGGGCTTTTCGGCATCCGGATCCGACATCGGCGGCGCACCGACCGCCGCCCGGCCCTGACACGGGCCGGGTGTCGTGCGACGGTGGTGGATGCGGGGCCGCAGCCCGGAGCACGTGCGCGGTCGCCGCGCGACGGGCCGCAGCCGAACCGGGTGATCGGCCCCTGGAGGGTGTGCCATGCGGGCGACGGACAGGACACCGGGAAGGCCGCGGGACGGGCGGGAGACACGGGCCCGTGGCGCGGCGGGGGTAAGACGCCCGAGCCGGAAGGCAGTTGAGCGCGGTGCCCGGCGCACGGGACGGGTCGAGGGCGCTGTGCCGGCCGATCGCGGTGGTGCCTTCGGCATCCTCGTGTGCACGGCCTTCCGGCGGTTCGCGATGTGGTTCCCGCCGACCCGACGGGCCGCCCGGCGCAGGTCGCTGCTGTGCGCGGTCGCGGCCGGCATGCTGATCGTCTTCCACTTCGTCCTCTGCGGCACGGTCACCGGACCGCGGAGCCCGTCATGACCGCCGGCACCGGGACGGCGCCCGGCGGCGAGACCCAAGGCCGGCCCTCGGTCAGGAGGATCGCCTGGACGCTGCTCCGCGTGGTCGGCTCGGTCGTCGCCCTGGGGGCCCTGTACTACGGGCTGCCGCTGGACCACTCGTCCACGTCGGCCACCGTCACCATGCTCCTCGTCGGACTAGCGGGGTTCATCGTGCTGGTCGCCCTCCAGGTCCGCTCGATCGTCCGCTCCCGGCACCCGGGACTGCGGGCCGCCGAGGCGCTGTCCATCTGCGTCCCGTTCTTCCTGCTGCTCTTCTCCGCCACCTACGTCGCGCTGGCCGCGCTGTCCCCCGACAGCTTCGGCGAGCCCCTGTCCCACTCCGACGGGATCTACTTCACGGTGACCGTGTTCTCCACCGTCGGATTCGGCGACATCACCGCCAGGACCGACACCGCGCGGCTGGTCGTCACCGTCCAGATGCTGGCCGACCTGGTGGTCCTCGGCCTGGGCATCAAGGTCATCGTCGGCGCGGTCCAGCGCGGCCGGCAGCGCAGGGCGGGACCGCGGAGCCCCGAGGCCGGGAACGAGGAACGATGACCGCGGCCGGGAGCCCACAGGCCGACGACCACGGTGGGCGAGGCTGCCGCGGTCAGGACGGGAGGACGTGCCGGTGTCCCGGCCACCGGCCGGGACACCGGCACGTCGGCGCACTCCCACCGCCCCAGGCTTTCATGATCGACGTATCGCCCCGGTAGCGCGGCGGGAGCG
>NZ_JBEYFP010000610.1:0-3637 GCF_040634455.1 Kitasatospora sp. NPDC007106 | reverse complement strand
TGGTGCCGGCCTTCAGCGTCTGCAGGAAGGCCGTCTCCTCGGAGGTGACGACCGTCTCGATGCGCTTGCGGTCGGCCTCCAGCTCCGGGTACTGCCCGATCCCGGGCCCCGTCGGTCCCCGACTCCACCGGTCGACGTCCGTGGTCGGCGTTGCGAATGCGCTCCGTCGCAGGCCAGGTGTTCGTCCTCCAGGTCGTCATCGTGCTGCTCCTGGTGGTCGCCGCAGGCGTCGAACTGGTGCTGCAGTCGCGCCGCGACATCACCCGCGAGGCGGCCAACCGCTCGCTCGCCGTCGCCCAGGCCTTCGCCAACTCGCCCGGCATCATCGAGGCGCTCAGCACGCCCGAACCCACCGTCGTCCTGCAGCCGCGGGCCGAAGCCGCGCGGGTCACCTCCGGCGTGGACTTCATCGTCGTGATGAACACCGAGGGCATCCGCTACACCCACCCCATGCCCGACCGGATCGGCAAGAAGTTCGTCGGCACCATCGCCCCCGCCCTCGCCGGGAACACCGTCATCGAGAGCGTCAACGGCACCATCGGCCCGCTCGTCCAGGCCACCGTCCCCGTCAAGGAGACCGACGGCAGCGTCGTCGGCATCGTCTCGGCCGGCGTCCGCAAGGCCAAGATCGCCGACACCGCCGACCAGCAGCTGCCGCTGCTGCTCGCCACCGCCGCCGGCGCCCTCGCCCTCGCCACCGCCGGCACCGCCCTGGTCGGCCGCCGCCTGCGCCGGCAGACCCGCGGCCTCGGCCCCGCCGAGATGACGCGCATGTACGAGCACCACGACGCCGTGCTGCACGCCGTCCGCGAGGGCGTCCTCATCCTCGACGGCTCCGGGACGATCCTGCTCGCCAACGACGAGGCCCGCCGCCTGCTGCCGCTGCCCGCCGACACCGAGGGCCGCAAGGTCGCCGCCCTCGGCCTCGACCGCCCGCTCACCGACCTGCTGATCTCCGGCGAGACCGTCACCGACCGGGTGGTCAGCGCCGGCGAACGGCTGCTCGCCGTCAACGTCCGCGCCACCGACATCCACGGCGGACCGCCCGGCCGGGTCGTCACCCTCCGCGACTCCACCGAACTGCAGGCCCTCTCCGGCCGCGCCGAACTCGCCGGACGCCGCCTCAAACTGCTCTACGACGCCAGCGGCCGGATCGGCACCAGCCTCGACGTCGCCCGCACCGCCCAGGAGCTCGCCGACTCCGCCGTCCCCGTCTTCGCCGACTTCGTCACCGTCGACCTCGCCGAACCCGTGCTGCGCGGCGACGAACCCGGCGGCACGCCCAGCGTGATGTTCCGCGCCGGCCACAGCGGAGTCCGCCCCGACTCCCCGTTCATCCCCGTCGGCGAGCCCGTCCCGCTCGTCCCCGACACCCCGCGGGCCCGCGCCATGGCCTCCGGCGACGCCGTCCTCGAACCCGACCTCACCGCCGCCTTCGCGGCCTGGCAGCAGTACCACCCCGACCGGGCCACCGGCGTGCAGGAGTACGGCGTGCACGCCCTGCTCACGGTGCCCCTGCAGGCCCGCGGCGTGGTGCTCGGCATGGCCAGCTTCTGGCGCTCCGACCGCCCCGAACCCTTCGACGAGGACGACCGCTCCGTCGCCGAGGAACTCGTCGCCCGGGCCGCCCTGTGCATCGACAACGCCCGCCGCTACACCCGCGAACACGCCATGGCCGTCACCCTGCAGCACAGCCTGCTGCCCGGCGGCCTGCCCGACCAGAGCGCCCTCGACCTCGCCTACCGCTACCTGCCCGCCCAGTCCGGCGTCGGCGGCGACTGGTTCGACGTCATCCCGCTCTCCGGCGCCCGGGTCGCCCTGGTCGTCGGCGACGTCGTCGGCCACGGCCTGCACGCCGCCGCCACCATGGGCCGGCTGCGCACCGCCGTGCACAACTTCTCGGCGCTCGACCTCGCCCCGGACGAACTGCTGACCCACCTCGACGACGTGGTCAGCCGGATCGACCAGGAGGAGACGGCCGGCGGCATGGAGGGCGCCATCATCGGCGCCACCTGCCTGTACGCCATCTACGACCCGGTCTCCCGGCGGTGCCGGCTGGCCCGGGCCGGCCACCTGCCGGCCGTCCTCGTCCACCCGGACGGCACGGTGGAGATCCCCGACACGCCCGTCGGCCCGCCGCTCGGCCTGCGCGGCATGCCGTTCACCACCGCCGAGCTGGAGGTGCCCGAGGGCGCCCAGCTGGTGCTCTACACCGACGGGCTGGTGGAGGCCCGGACGAGGGACATCGACATCGGGCTCGACCTGCTGCGCGCCGCGCTCTCGCATGCCGACCGCAGCCCGGAGGAGACCTGCCGGGCCGTGCTGGAGGAACTCCTGCCGCACCGCCCGGAGGACGACGTGGCGCTGTTGGTCGCCCGTACCCGCGCGCTGCCCGCCGACCGGGTCGCCGAGTGGGTGGTGCCCCCCGACCCGGCGGCCGTCGCCGAGAGCCGGGCCGCGGCCACCGCCCAGCTGCGCCGCTGGGACCTGGAGCTGCTGGAGCCCGGCACCGAGCTGGTCCTCAGCGAGCTGGTCACCAACGCGATCCGGCACGCCGCCGGCCCGATCCGGGTGCGGCTGCTCTTCGACCGGTCGCTGATCTGCGAGGTCTCCGACGGCAGCAGCACCTCGCCGCGGCTGCGGCAGGCATCCTCGACCGACGAGGGCGGTCGCGGCCTGTTCCTGGTCGCGCAGATCGCCGAGCGCTGGGGCACCCGCTACACCGACACCGGCAAGGTCATCTGGGCCGAGCAGAACCTGCCGTGAGACGCACCGGTCAGCGCCTGCGGACCCGGGCGGCGAGCACCGCCACGTCGTCCTCCGCGGCCTCCGGTGTCAGCGCGTGGAGGACCGAGTCCAGCAGGTCGTCCAGGTCGCCGGCGGCGGGCAGCCGCAGCGCGGCGAGTCGGGCCAGCGAGGCGTCGATGTCCTCGCCGCGCCGCTCCACCAGGCCGTCGGTGTACAGCAGCAGCACCTGGTCGGGCAGCAGTTCGCGGGCCTGCTGCTCGTAGCCGCCGAGGCCGGTGCCGAGCGGCGGGCCGGTCGGCACCACGACCAGCTCGGTCGGCCGGTCCGCGAGGACGAGCGCGGGCGGCAGGTGGCCGGCGCTGGAGAACGTCCACCGGTTGCGGCCCGGGTCGGCGAGCGCGAGCAGACAGGTCGCCGGACGTGAGGACTCGTTCTCCGAGATCAGCGCGTCCAGCTGGCGCAGGATGCGGTGCGGCGGCAGGTCCATCCCGGCCACGTCCCGCAGCATCGAGCGGTAGGTGCTCATGTCGACCGCGGCCTCCACACCGTGCCCCATGACGTCGCCCATCACCAGCAGGGTCCGCCCGAACGGCAGCCGCACCGTCTCGTACCAGTCGCCGCCCACCACCGAGCTGGTGCCCGAGGGCAGGTAGCGGGAGGCGAGCTCCAGGTTCGGGTGCGGGTTGCCCGGCTCGGCGAGCAGCGCCTGCTGCAGCTGCAGGGCGATGCCCTGCGAACGGGTGTAGCGGCGGGCGTTGTCGATCCCGACGGCGGCCCGCCCCGCAAGGTCGCCGACCAGCAGCGTGTCGTCCTCGGTGAAGGCCCGCGCGGACTCGCCGGCGCGGCCGCGTCCTCGGGGTGCTGTCGCTGGCCCGCGCCGGGATCGGAA
>NZ_JBEYFP010000609.1:0-3652 GCF_040634455.1 Kitasatospora sp. NPDC007106 | reverse complement strand
CGGCGCGCCTGCACACCGGGGCGGGGGGCGCGGCGGGCCGGCTGGTCGGCGCCCTGCTGCGGGCCCTGCCGCTCACCCCGGCCACCGTCCCGGCGGACCTGCACCGGCTGCACGAACTCGTCCTGGAGGTCGCCGAGCGGGCCGGGGCGCCCCGCCGGGCCGCCGCCGCACTGCTCAACCTGGGCGACCTGCAGGCCGCCGCGGGCCGCTGGGAGCGGGCCGCCGAACGGTACCGGGCCGCCCTCGACCGGGCCAGGGCGGCGGGCGACGAGTCGGGGTGCGCCCGCGCATTGGAGAGCGCGGGAGGGTGCTACCGGGCGCTCGGCGACGCCGTGCGCGCCGGAGATTCGTACGGGCGCGCGCTGGCCCTGCGCCAGGAGGCGGGCGATGCCCCGGCCGAGGCGCGGCTGCTGGCCCGGGTCGCCGAGGCGCACACCGCGCAGCGCCGCTTCGAGGAGGCGCTGCGCGAGTACCGGGCGGCGTTCGGGATCTTCCGGCGGCTCGGCGACGAGCGGGGCGCAGCCCTTGTGGCGCTTGCCCTGGACCGCCTCCAGCAGCAGCTCGCAGGCGAGTGGAATCACCCCATTGCGGAGTAGTGTCTGATATGCGGCATTCGTGGGCCTTTGTTCACGGGAGCGAGGTGCAAGCCTACGAACCTGCCAATCGGATCCGCTGATTTATTCAGTTTGGAAGGCTGACGGATCCGCTGGGCTTCATTACACTCGACAGCAGTCGCGCAGCGATCCGTGCCCCGGCGTTCTCCGGAGGCCTTCCCCGTGCGCGCCGCCCGCCGGTCTTCCCCCGGCCGGGACCCCCAGGCAAGAGGGACGTGTTTAGCCGTGAAGGTCGGCATCCCCCGCGAGGTCAAGAACCACGAGTACCGCGTGGCCATCACGCCCGCCGGCGTGCATGAGCTCGTCCGCAACGGACACGAGGTCTTCATCGAGGACAACGCCGGTCTCGGCTCCTCGATCCCCAACGAGGAGTACGTGGCCGCCGGTGCCACCATCCTCCCCACGGCAGACGAGGTGTGGGAGACCGCCGACCTCCTGCTGAAGGTCAAGGAGCCCATCGCCGAGGAGTACCACCGCCTCCGCAAGGGCCAGACCCTCTTCACCTACCTGCACCTGGCGGCCGACCGCGCCGGCACCGAGGCGCTGGTCGCCTCCGGCACCACCGCGATCGCCTACGAGACCGTGCAGCTCGCCAACGGCGCCCTGCCGCTGCTCGCCCCGATGTCCGAGGTCGCGGGCCGGCTGGCCCCGCAGGTCGGCTCCTACCACCTGATGCGCCCGGCCGGCGGCCGCGGCGTGCTCCCCGGCGGCGTGCCCGGCACCCACCCGGCGAAGTGCGTCGTCATCGGCGGCGGCGTCTCCGGCTGGCACGCGGCCACCATCGCCATCGGCATGGGCTACGACGTCACCCTGCTCGACCGCGACATCAACAAGCTGCGCGAGGCCGACAAGATCTTCGGCACCAAGGTGAAGGCCATCTCCTCCAACTCCTTCGAGCTGGAGAAGGCCGTCCTGGAGGCCGACCTCGTCATCGGCGCCGTGCTGATCCCGGGCGCCAAGGCCCCGAAGCTCGTCACCAACGAGCTGGTCTCCCGCATGAAGCCGGGCTCCGTGCTCGTCGACATCGCCATCGACCAGGGCGGCTGCTTCGAGGACTCCCGTGCCACCACGCACGCCGAGCCGACCTTCCAGGTCCACAACTCGGTCTTCTACTGCGTGGCCAACATGCCGGGCGCCGTCCCGAACACCTCCACCTACGCGCTGACCAACGCGACGCTGCCGTACATCGTCGAGCTGGCCAACCGCGGCTGGAAGGACGCGCTGCGCCGCGACGCCGCGCTGGCCAAGGGTCTGAACGTGCACGAGGGCCAGATCACCTACAAGGCCGTCGCCGACGCCTTCGACCTGGAGTCCGTCTCCCTGGAGACCGTGCTCGCCTGACGCGCCGGCACCTCCGTCGCCCCCGGCCCGCTCCCCTCGGGCCGGGGGCTTCGGCGCGCCCGCACGCCCACGGGCCGGTGACCGGCCGGTGGACGGGTGATGTCAATTCATGTGCAACGTGTCACCCGCCCTGCGGACCCGGTCACCGCGGGTCACCCCGCCGCGGGGGCGCGGCGACCCCGGAATCGTGAGGGTTCCCGGCCCGCGCAAGCCTTGACAGCGGGTGGTCGGGGAGCCGACACATCGTGCCCACTACCGTGGATTGTGTTGCTGCGAACGCCTGGAACGGCCTAGAGTCGCAAACCGTCGGCAAGCTGCCACGCTGACGTATCGACATAGAGTCCTGGAAGCCCAAGGAGGTAAGACGACTTGTGAATGAGTCGACATTTGCTCCCGGGGGTGGTCAGCCAGGACTGGCGGAGCTCGCCGCCGGACAGCCGCACGACGAGTACGCGCGGCCGGCGACGGTGGGTACGGCGGAGATCGGCTCGGTCGCGGTCCGCACCTTCGAGGCGCGCCAGAGCGGCACCGCCGCCGGCGCCGACTACGACGCCGAGCTCGGCGCGTACGGCCTCTCCTACGCCGACCTGGGCTACGGCCCCTACGACGACCCGGACGCCGAGTACGAGCCGGACCCGGAGTACGCCGCCACCCTGGCCCCCGACGCCGCCCGGCAGCGCCGCGAGCGGGTCGGCCCCACCGGCCGTCCGCTGCCGTACTTCCCGATCCCCGCGCCGGTGGCCGAGCACGGCCCCGCGCAGATCATCGCCATGTGCAACCAGAAGGGCGGCGTCGGCAAGACCACGTCGACCATCAACCTGGGTGCGGCGCTGGCCGAGTACGGCCGCCGGGTGCTGCTCGTCGACTTCGACCCGCAGGGCGCCCTCTCCGTCGGCCTCGGCGTGAACCCGATGGAACTCGACGTCACCGTCTACAACCTGCTCATGGAGCGGGGCCTGACGGCCGATGAGGTCCTGCTGAAGACCGCCGTCCCCGGCATGGACCTGCTGCCGTCCAACATCGACCTGTCGGCCGCCGAGGTGCAGCTGGTCAGCGAGGTCGCCCGCGAGTCCGCGCTCGCCCGCGCCCTCAAGCCGCTGCTGCCGGACTACGACTACGTCATCATCGACTGCCAGCCCTCGCTCGGCCTGCTCACCGTCAACGCCCTGACGGCGGCTCACAGCGTCATCGTCCCGCTGGAGTGCGAGTTCTTCGCGCTGCGCGGCGTCGCGCTGCTCACCGAGACCATCGAGAAGGTCTGCGAGCGGCTCAACCCGGAGCTGCGCCTCGACGGCATCCTCGCCACCATGTACGACTCCCGTACGGTGCACAGCCGCGAGGTGCTGGCCCGGGTGGTCGAGGCCTTCGGCGAGCACGTCTTCCACACCGTCATCGGACGCACCGTCAGGTTCCCGGAGACGACCGTGGCCGGCGAGCCGATCACCACGTACGCGACCAACTCGGTCGGCGCCGCCGCCTACCGCCAGCTCGCCAGGGAGGTGCTCGACCGGTGCCGCCCCGCCGAGTGAGTCTCCCGGGAGCCGACGAGCTGTTCCGGACCACCGGGGGGATGGCCCTGTCACCCTCGCTGGGCCGGTCGGCCGAGGCCACCAGACCGGAGACCGCCCGGCCCGCCGAGCAGCCCGCCGCGGCCGGCGACACCGCCGCCGACGGGGCCGCCACCGAGGCCGCCCAGC
>NZ_JBEYFP010000608.1:0-3656 GCF_040634455.1 Kitasatospora sp. NPDC007106 | reverse complement strand
CTTCATGCACTGCGACCACCGGGCGAACGCGGCCCGGGTGCGCGTGTCCTGCTGGGACTCGCTCAGCGTGCGGAACTTGAGGGTGACGGCCGTCTGCGGGTCGCCGATCTGCCCGTCCACAGCACCGGTGAGCCGCTGGTTGGCCTCGCCGAAGCAGCCGTGGTCGGGCACCTTCCGGCCGTTGACGAGCTGGCCTCCCGGGCCGAACCGCTGCTTCGGGTCCGAGGAGCCGGTCTGCGCGATCGTCTCCTCCCGTGACTTCGGTGCCGGGGCCGACCGGGGCTGCATCTTCTCGGCGGGGACGCCGCCCTCCGGGTGGTAGCCCCAGGTCGCCATCATCGCGGCGTTCTGCGGGCCGTAGCGGCCGTCGATCCGGGTGGTGGGAGCGTCGCTGCCGCGCAGTTCCCTGGGCGACGCGGGGAAGGCGAAGGTGAATCCGAGCCGGGTCATGCAGGCGGTGACCAGCTTGGCCTGCGCCTGTTCGACCTGGGTCTGCTGCTCGTAATTGAGCAGGTAGCCGTCGAGGGGCAGCGGCCTGTCGTTGGCCGAGTCGAGCGCAGGTACGGCGGAGACCGAGGGAACGGGGTCCGTGCGCGACGGGGAGGCGGTGCCGGGCTTCGGCTCCGCACCCGCGCTCGCGCAACCGGCCAGCAGGAGCGGCAGGGCGATCAGCAGGGCGGTGCGGCGCGGGCGTCGTGACACGGGTGGGATCTCTCTCTCGCGAGGAGGATTCGGTGGATCGGCGGCCGCGGTGGTCCTCGGCCGGTGGGGACGGCCGGGGACCACCGCGGGAGTCACCCGGGCCCGGACACGGACCCGGGCGGGCTCGGACGGACCCGGACAGGCCCGGACGGGCTCAGTGGAAGGCGCCCGAGGCGTTGTTGTTCTTCAGCGCGCTGTTGAGGTCCACGGTCTTCCAGGCCGGGATGGTCTGGCAGGCGTACCTGCAGTCGTACCAGCTGTTGTAGTAGACGACGAAGTTGCCGCCGTACCAGCTGTCCACGGCCGCGGCGTGGTTCTTCACCGTGTTGCCGACACCGTTGCTGCCGTTGAGGCCGGGCTGGAACCAGTAGGCCCCGTAGTCGTGGATGTCACCGCCCTGCTGGAAGTAGGCGCCGTAACCGTAGGCGCTGGAGTTGTAGTAGAGGCAGACGGCGTGGGTCTCGCCACTGCAGTCGTAGTTGATCGCCGAGGCGGTGTCCGCCGTGGCCAGGCCGGTCGTGGCAACGGCGGCGGCCACGCCGGCCGCGGCGAGGAGCTTCCTGAAGCGCATCTCGTTCCTCCTTACGACGCCGGCACCTCCGGCGTTCGCTCCGAGCGGTCCCGTCGGTGGTCTCCGGGCGGTTGCGGCCCCATCTTGGGGACGGCCCGTATCGCCCCGGTAGCGCCGTCGTAGCGCGGACGCACCGTGGGCGCCGGGACGACACCGCCGGGGGCGGGGACCGGGGACTCCGTCGACCGGCGGCTCCGCCGCGTGGGCGCGGGCGGCCCCGGACCGCGAAGGAACCGGCGGACCGAGGACGTTCGGCGGCCTCCGCCGCCACCGCGTCGACGTCCCGTCACCGGTGCGGCCACCGTTCGCCCGCGCCGGACTGCGACCGGATCGCGACCGGATCGCCGCCGGACGGGGTCCACGAGGGGGTCCAGGAGGGGGTCTGACGCCCCGACGGGGTCTCCTGACCTCGGCCCGTCAGGGTTGAGGCCGGGGTGTCGGGACGGTCGGCGCGTGAAGCCGGCCTCGTCGCCGAGTGGGCCCGGGGAGCAGCGCCGGGATTGCTCCCGGTCCTTTTCCCCGGACCTCTCGACGCCGACAGATCACCGCCCGCATCGCCCGCCGCGGCACCGAGTCCTCGACCCGCCCCGGCGGGCACCGCCGGGTCGTCGAGCGCACCGTCGCCCGGCTCGGCGGCTTCCTCAGGCTCCACCGCCGCCACGAGCGTAAGGGCGCCACTTCGCGGCCTTCGCCACCATCGCCGCCGCCCTCATCCGCCGCCGCAGACCCGCCACATGAGATGACTTCTTTACACGCCACCGCCCGCCCGGGACGATCAACCGGACGAGTCAGGGGGGACCGTGCACACAGCCAAGGATCCGAAGCTCCACATCGTGCTCGGCCCGGTCTTCCTCCTGGCCGCCGTCCTCATGGGCGGCTCGGGCATCGCGGCCCACGTCGAGTACGCCGGAGCCCCGCACGTCCGGGCGACCGTCCTGGTGGCCGCCTACGACCGCACGGCCCGCGGCACCACGGCCCGCGTCATCACCGTTGCCGTCCCGGACCCCGTCCCCCTCGACGACCTCGGCTCCGCCCCCGACGACCTCGTCCCGGGCGGCACCGTCACCGTCCTCAGCCGCCCCGGCCACGCACTGCTCCCCAGCCAGCTCGGCTGGTCCCGGCTGCTCGTCCCCGCCGTCATCGCACTGATGGGCCTCGTCAGCACCGCCCTCGGCATCGACGCCTTCCGCAACGGACCCCCGCCCGCCCCCGGCGACCCCGAGGCCTGGGACTGACCACGCGCCGCAGAACGCTGCACCGTCGAGGACGACGGCCGAGGACCACCGGCGCGGACGGCCGACGCGGACCGGGCTGTCGGCAGTGGGGGCGCCGACAGTCGCGGGTCCGGGACGTCAGCCGGCCAGCGCCCGGGCGGCCGCCCGGACCTGGGTCTCCAGGGCCGCCCTGGCGGCAGCCATGGCCGGGGCGTTGGCCTTGATCGCCTGCTCCTGGTAGGCGTAGTCGACCGCGTACCAGACGCCGACCACGTTGTACTCCGCCCGGCAGGCCGCGTCCGCGGTCGCCACCCGCACCTCGCGCTCGGTGGGCAGCGCGGTCTTCCGCCACTCCGGGTCGCCGACCGCCGCCAGCGGGTCCGGGTAGTCGTACCCGCTGCCCTTCATGCACTGCGACCACCGGGCGAACACCGCCCGTGTCCGGGCGTCCTCCTGAGAGTTCTTCAGGGTCGAGAACTTGATGTCGTCGGCGGTCTGCGCGTCGCCCACCCGGCCGTTGACGGCCCCGGTCAACTGCTTCACCGACTCCCCGACGCAGCCGTGCTCCGGCACCGTCTGCCCGTTGACCACCTGCCCGCCGGGACCGAGCCGCTGCTTGGGGTCGGACACGCCGCGCTCGGCGGCGGCCATCTCCGGCGTGGTCGTCCAGCCGCCGCCCGGTACGTCGGGGGTGGCACGGATCCCGCCCTCCGGGTGGTACCCCCACTTCGCCATCAACGCGGCGCTCTGGTGCCCGTAGCGCCCGTCCACCCGGCTGGCGGGGGCGTCGCTGTCGCGCTGCTGGTCGGCCGAGCCGGGAGGCTTGTACGTGAACCCGAACCGCTTCATGCAGCGGGACACCAGCTCCTGCTGCGCCTTGGCGACCTCGGACGCCTGCTGCGGGTTCAGCAGGTAGGCGTCCAGCGGCAGGGGCTTGTCGTTCGCCGACGCGAGGGTCGGTGTCGCGGAGACCGGCGGCGGCGTCACCGGCGCGGTCGGCGGTCCGTCCACGCCGGGGTTCGAGGCTGCGGCGCTCGCGCAGCCGGCCAGGAACAGCGGCAGGGCGATCAGGAGAGCGGCGGGGCGGCGACGCCGGCGACTGGACACGGGAGCGAAGGCCTTCCTGGTCGGCGGGGCTGGCTGGGCGGGCGGTGAGCCGCGCCGGTCCC
>NZ_JBEYFP010000607.1:0-3667 GCF_040634455.1 Kitasatospora sp. NPDC007106 | reverse complement strand
GGCACGGTGATCGGGGGAGCGGTGATCGGGGGAGCGGTGCTGCCCGCCGCCCACCCGGTCCCGCCGGACCCGGCCACTGCCGCGGTCCTGGAGGCGCTCGACCAGGTCGCCGAGCAGCACCTCGCCGACCACCGGCCGCGCAAGACACGGACCGGGTACGCCCGGGACTGGGAGCTGTGGCAGGAGTACCTGGCCTGGCTGGTCCCTCGGACCGGCCGCCGGCTGCCCGACACCGTGGTCACCACCGGCACCCTGGTGGGCTTCGTCATCTGGCTGGGACGCCGAGAAGCAGGCGGCGATGTCCAGCATCGACCGCCGGATTACCGGCGTCACCGTCACCTACTGCCGGGAGTACAAGGTCGAGGTTCCCAAGACCGCGACCACGGCTGCCCGGGAGAAGCTCAAGCAGCTGCGCAACGACGCCGCCCGACGGGCCCGCGGCCGCGGCAAGGCCCCGGCGGCCACCCCGGAACACCTGAGGACGATGAACACCCCCCGGCTGGTCCCCGGGCACCGGGCTCGCGGCGCCGGCGACGCGAAAACGAACAGCTAGGCATCGTGGTTGCCCCACGCGAGGTCGATCCACAAGAACCGCTTGCCGGATACGTGACCCGGATGGCCGACGACCCGCTGCGCGACTACGACAGCCCGCGGACAGCAAGCACGATCGACCTGGTTTTCACCGGGGCGCTGGACAGGGGACCGGCTTCCGACTGGCACGCCACATGGAAGCCACGGACTTCGGCTTTGCCGCCTCCGCAGGTTCGGATCGAACCGGCGGTTCACCGGGACCTGGCAGGTTCTCGGACGACGCGTCGGGGCAGCCCACGGCGCCGTTGTCCGGGGCCAGCACCTCGCCGACGCGTGAGCGGGCGATGACCCACTCGTTCCACTCCCGTTCGGCGATGTCCAGCTCGGCGTGGATGCGGTCGGCCTCCTCGCGAGGCTCGTTCACATGGCGACGAGCGGTGAGCTCCCGCTGTTCCAGCAGCCCTACGACCGACGGCATCCCCGACCTCCATCCGAGCGACGACACGACACCACTGCCGCGGAACCGCTGGCCCTATGCCTGAGCAGCGCAAACACAGCTCTCAAGCTCGGAAAGACAACAGCGTCTCAGCCCTCACGCTGGCGTGGTCGTCCTCAATCCGGAAGACATGTTGGGGGTGTCCAAACACCCAGACCGTGGGCGGCTCGGTGGGTGCTGCGGACTCGATGGCTTGGATGGCCCCAACCTGGTCTGCGAGGCGTGTGGGGCTGAGGTCGCCACCCAACAGTCCGACTGCTGGTCCCAACAGCTGATCACGCTGAACCCGGACGCAGTCACAACGACCAGCGCTCCATGCGACTGAACCCGAAGACCGCGACCGTCTACCGCGCCGGGCTGCTCATAGCGGGCATCTTCATCTGGTTCGCTCGGTGACCCGAAGGAGTCCCTGTTCGCGAAGGTACGCCAAGCGGGCTTGAAGGATGTCGGTCGCCTCGGGGATCGAACAGTCGAGGCGGGCACGGAACTGCTCGACGGCCCGTGCGAAGTGGCCGCCGAGGATCTCGTCGTCGGCGAAGGCGAGCGGGCCGGCCGTCCACAACGCGGACGCCGGATCTCCGCCCGGCCAACCGTTGTCGGTCAGGGTGGCGAGCAGGCGGCCCTCCGACAGGGCCGCCGCCACATCCATGCCTCGAGCCACCGCCTCAATGAATGCGGCGGGTGAGGTGTGGTCCAGGAGGAGGACGAAATGCTGGGCGATCCGTCGCCGCCACTCCTCGTCGAGGTTGCCGTCGGCGTCGAGGCGGAGGTTCGATCTCCAGGCCGCCTCGGCGAGCGCCGAGACGAGGAGCCCCAGGAAGCCGACGTTCCGCAGGCCGTCCGCGTGCTCGATCACGATCGCGAGGTCCTGGTTGCCGTGGCCCGGGCCGTGCCAGTCGTGCAGGCAGTCCGCCAGTGCGTGCCAGTTGTGACCGAAGTGGCCGACGAAGGACAACTCCCGCGCGAAGGTCCGGAAGACCGAGGGTGCGTCCCGCAGTTCGCGGCCGTCCAGCCGAAGCACCAGGCCGTCGCGCTCCACGAGCGCGGCGCTCTCCGACACCAGCCAGGGATCGTCGGCGGACGTGAACACGACCCACGGGGAGCGGCGTTCCGTGAGGGTGGGCGTCGGCTTCGGCACGGCCGCATCCTTGCACGGGCGCCCTTCAGTAGGCCACGGCTTTGAGATCACGAAGGATTTGCCCGAGGCGTCCGGACCTGTGCACCGCAGCGCCCAGCTGGGCCATGTTTTAGAAGGCGTCGAAAGCGCGTCTGGTCAGCCGTCCGGGGAAGCTGCGGGCGGCCAACCACAGGATGAGGTCGCGAGCGATCGTGCCGATGCTGCTCTCGGTGATCACGTCGTGTTCGCGACGGCTCGCGTCGCGGCGGACGATCTCATATCCGCGCTCGTCGAGGACGGTGACCGAGACGTACCAGACAGGGTCGTCTTCGTCGGGCTGGATGACGACGAACGTGTTGTCGGTGTCGTTGAGGTCGTCGACCAGCATGAAGATCGCGTCTTCGGACGGGTCGTCGATGTGGTCGCCGTTCTCGCTGTCAGCGCAGTAGTAGTCAGCGGCCACCGATCTCTCCCCTTGTGCGACGCCCGGCCCGGGCTCGCGGCCAGCATGGCATGCAAGCCCGACACCATGGGACCTCACAGCCACTGGTTGATCGCGGCGACGAGGACGGCCGCCACGAAGCGGACGGCGAGCTTGTCGAAGCGGGTGGCCACCGCCCGGTGCTGCTTCAACCGGTTGATGCCGTACTCGACGGCATGACGGGCCTTGTAGTCCTCACGGTCGAAGCCAGGCGGACGCCCACCGCTCGTGCCCCGCCGCTTGCGGTTGCGGATCTGGTCAGCCGGCTCCGGAATGGTGCACCGGATGCCCCGTCGACGCAGGTAAGACCGGTTGGCCTTGGGCGAGTACGCCCTGTCGCCCCGCACCCGAAGCGGGCGGGTGCGGGGCCGGCCAGGGCCGCTCCGTGGCACCCTAATCGCTTCGAGCACCGCCTCGAACTGCGGAGAGTCCCCGCGCTGGCCGGCCGTGACGAGCAGAGACATCGGCCTTTGGCGTTGCTCGCACGCCAAATGAATCTTGGCCGTGAAGCCGCCCCGCGACCGGCCCAGCCCGTGGTCCGCGGGCTCCTGGCCCACCGCCCGGCGGCTCTTTCTGCGCGACCCCGTCCCGCTGGGCCCCGCGGCGTGCTGGTGAGCCCGACAGATCGTGGAGTCGACGTTCACCTCCCAGACGATCTTTCCTGCCGCATCGGCCCGCGCCTGCAGAGCGGTGGGTATCTGCTGCCAGACGCCTTGGCGTTGCCAGCGACGGAACAACCCGTAGATCGTCTGCCAGGGTCCGTACTCCGGAGCAACGTCCCGCCACGGGGGCGCCCGTCCGCACCCGCCACCGAATCCCGTCGACCAGCCTGCGGCGCGACCTTGCCGGACGTCCCACCCCGGCCACCGGCAACAACGGCTCCAGCACAGCCCACTGGTCATCCGACAGATCCCCACGCCCCACCCGCCGAGCCTGGCATCACACCGAACGCCCTTCCCAAACAGGCCCTGGCTGCAGGACCGTGCTCCGGCTGACCCTCGCCCCGAAGACGTCGGCCAGCCGGGCACCGGCGCGACCGGCC
>NZ_JBEYFP010000606.1:0-3670 GCF_040634455.1 Kitasatospora sp. NPDC007106 | reverse complement strand
GGCTCATGCCCTCGGCCTGCTGGCCGCAGAAGGTCCGGGTGAGGGGGACGTCGGTGGGTGCCGCGTGCACCGTGGTGCCCGCCCCGTCGGGCGGGAGCACCGGACTGTCGGCCAGCGGCTCGTGCAGAACGACGATGCTCATACCTCCACTGTTCTCCCCGGCCGCCCGCTCGGCACCCCCACCGGCGGCGCACCCCGGGGCCGCGGGCACAATCGGTCAGCGGACGGAGGGGGAGCGGTGGGATTCATCGGCGTGTGGGTGCTCGCGCCCGTGCCGGACGAGGTCGTGGCCGAGCTGGCCGCGGTGGCGGGGCCGGTGGTCGAGGCGCAGCGGAACGACCCCCGTGTCCGGGAGCTGTGGCAGCAGTGGTGCGCCGCACCGGAGGCCGTCGGGGTGGAGTCCACGGACCGGGCGGCGACGGTGGCCTTCGACCTGCTGTCCGGTGCCTGTCCGCTGGACGGCCAGGTCGAGGAGCTGTACGCGGCCTTCGACCGGGTGCCCGCCGAGTGGCGGCCGCTGATGCTGACGCTGGTCTGCCGGAAGGGACTCCCCGCGGCGGCCCTGGCCCACGGGCTGGGCCCCGAGCGGTTCGCCCGGTTGCCCGGCTGGTTCGGTGACTTCTTCCTCGACGCCGGGCAGGTGCGGGCGGCCCTGCCGGAGGTGCTCGCCGCGCTGGACCTGCCGGACGGCGAGCGTCCGGCCGTCGAGCGGCGCACCGCGGAATGGCTGTCGGACTACGGCGGCGGCCGGCCGGAGGAGGCGGCCGCACTGCTGGACGGCATCGGCCCGCTGTGGCAGGCCGCCGCCGACGCGGGCGCGGGCCTGCTGGGGTGCATGTTCGTGCCGGGCTGAGCCCGGACGCGGCCGAGGCCGGTGCCCATGGCGTGCCGGGCAGGGGCGCGGCGGACGCCCTGGTGCGGTCGAGGTCGTCGGCCCGGCGGCGGAGGTCGGGCCGCGATGCCGTCCCGGCCGGGGCGGTGCCGGTGGAGGCCGTCGACCAGGTGCGGCGGGAGGTCGCGCAGCACGGCAGAACGGCGCCCGGCTCGGCGAAGGCGAGGTCCTCGAGGGACGAGGTCTCGTGGTGGCCGCGGTCGCGCTCCGGCGCGGGGCGGTACTCGTCGCCGTACACGCACCGGACGTGCTCCGACAGGGTGCGGTGCCCGGCGGGCAACCTATGTGCCGGTGGCTTCCCGACTGCGGGAGCGGGTGGTGCCGGCGGGGACCGGTCGGGCGGGGCCGACCGGGCCGTGGACGGTCAGAGGGCCTGGGTGACCGGCCGGAGCAGGGCACGCGAAGGTCCGGAGGGGTCCTCGTCGCCCGGCAGGGCGTCCTCCGCGGTGCGCTGGCAGGCCGAGCAGAGCTCGTGCCGGCCGGAATCGGTGATGACGCTGCCCCAGCCACGGCATTCCGTACAGCCTCGGGCGAGGGCGACGTCGGCACGGGGGGCAGGAGTGGGAGCGGGGTGGGCTCCGTGATGCATGGGTGATGTCCTCTGTAGAGCGGTATCACTTCGACCCAGCTTGTCATGATTTTCGACCAAACGTCTGTGACTCATCTCTCCCCGTGTTCGAGATGCGCGCAGACGGCCGGTGGGGCAGCCCGGAGAGGGCGGGCGCGTCCGGTCCGGGGCGCCGCTCCTGGTGGTCCAGCCGACGGCTCCGCCGCCGGAGAGTTGACGACGCATCGGATCCGCCGCCGGGGGCCGGGCCGACACCGGTCGGCGGGCCGTGTCCGGCCCGGCGGTGCGTGACAGAATCGCCGCGAAGCGGACCGGCGAGCAGGACGGGGCGAGGGGCGATGGCGGTGGAGGTACTGCGGGCGGCGGACCGGGCGGCGGTGCCGTGGCTCAACGGCGGCGGCGTGACCCGCGAGGTCGCGGCCGGGCCGGCCGGTGCGGGGATGACCGACTTCGCCTGGCGGGTCAGCCTGGCGGACGTCGCCCGGGGCGGGCCGTTCTCCGTCTTCGCGGACACCGACCGGGTGATCACCCTGGTCGAGGGCGCCGGGATGACGCTGACCGTGGCCGGTGCCGAGCAGGCGCTCACCGAGCCGTTCCGGCCCTTCGCCTTCCCCGGGGACGCGGACACCGACTGCCGGCTGGAGGGCGGGCCGGTGGTCGACTTCAACGTGATGACCCGGCGCGGCCGCGCGAGCGCACAGGTCGAGATCGCGGACGCCCCGCGCCCCGTCCGGGCCCCCGAGGACGGCGTCCTGCTGGTCGTCTGCCTCGCCGGCACCGCCGCCCTGGCCTCGGCCGGGTACGACCTCGACCGGTACGACGCGGTGCTGCTGCACCACGGCGGAGACCTGCTCCAGGTCGACGGTGCCGCCGCCGTCGTGACGATCCGCCGGTAGCGGTTCGGCCCGGGAGGGGGACGGCGGGCGTGCGGATGCGGATCGAGGACGTGGTGGCCGTACCGGGCCGCGGCGTCTGCGTCACCGGCCGGCTCGCCGCCGGGACGGCCGTCCCGGACCGGGCCCTGCTGCTCGGCCCGGACGGGCAGGCAGAAGGACGGACGGGCGGGCGGCGGCCGGTGGCGGTCACGATCGCGGGCGTCGAGCGGTTCCGCCGCTGCTTCGCCGGGGACGGGGACGGGGGCGGGGGAGCGGACGAGGCCGTGGGTCTGCGGCTGACCGGTGTGGCCGCGCACGAGGTCGGCCGGGGCATGCTGCTCTGCACGGAGGACTGACCGGTCCGTCCCGGGCGTGGGAGGCCGCCGGGCCCCGCGGCCGCGCCTACGCTCGCCGCAGGCGCGGCCGGGTCCCCGTCCCCGGCCGGCGAACCGGAGAGGGGCCATGCCGTGCCGCGTGAGATCGCGCTGCTGGGAGTGCCGTCCTGCGCAGGGACGCACGGACCCGGTCAGGAGAAGGCGCCCGCCGCCGTCCGGGCGGCCGGGCTGGTCGAGGGGCTGCGCAGCGCGGGTCTCGCCGTCCGGGACCACGGCGACCTGCCGGCGGTGCCCTTCCGCACCGACCCGGAGCACCGCAACCGGCAGAACCTCGCCCTGGTCACCGACGTCGCCCGGTCCGTCGCCGACCGGGTCGGCGCCCTGCTCGACGGCGGCGCGCTACCGCTGGTGATCGGCGGGGACTGCACCATCACCCTCGGCGTCACCGCCGCCCTGGTCGCGCGGCGGCCCGACACCGGCCTGATCTACTTCGACGGCGACGTGGACCTGTCGGTGCCCGACAGCACCGTCTCCGGCGTCCTCGACACCATGGTCCTCGCCCATCTGCTCGGCGAGGGCGCCCCCGAGCTCGCCGGCCTCGGACCGCGGACCCCGCTGCTGACCGCCGACGCCGTCACCGCCTTCGGCCACGACCCCGTGGAGGTGAACGCGGCCGAGCGGGAACGGCTCGCCCGGTACGGCCTGCGGACCCATCCGTGCACCGGGCTGACCGCCCCCGGGGCCGACCCCGTCGCCGCGGCCCGCGCCGTCCGCAGCGACCTCGCCGAGCGGTACGCGCACCTGCTGCTGCACTTCGACGTCGACGTGATCGACTCGACCGAGCTGCCGCTGGCGGACTTCCCGCACTTCAACCAGGGCCTGCCGCTGGCCGTCGCACTGGACTGCCTCGCCGAGTTCGCCCGCGCCCCGCAGCTGGCCGCCGTGGTCGTCACGGAGATCAACCCCCTCCGCACCAGGCTGCCGTCCTGGTCGCGGAGGG
>NZ_JBEYFP010000605.1:0-3671 GCF_040634455.1 Kitasatospora sp. NPDC007106 | reverse complement strand
TGGGGGCACCTCCTCCCGACCCCTGGCCGGTCAGGCGCCGCCGAAGAGGTCGCGGCGGACGGCGTCGCCCGCGGTGAGCACGGCGCCGGCGAGGACGGCGCCGCCGCCCGCGGTGCCGGCCCGGACCTCGGTGCGCAGCGGGACGAGCCGGGCGATCTCGCGTTCGACGCGGCTCGCGAGCCGATCACCGCCGGCCCGGCCGATCTCGCCGCCGAGCACCACGCAGCCGGGGTCGAGCACCGCGCAGACCGAGGCCGCGCCGAGCGCGATCCGGCGGGCGTACTCGTCGAGGAAGGCGTCGGCCGCGGGGCCGCCGGCGGCTGCGGCGTGCCGCACCACGTCCTCGCCGAGCGGGGCGCTGGTCGGCGGGCCGGCCGGTTCGGGGACGGGCAGGCCGTGGGCGCGGGCGAGGTCGCAGACCGCGGCGGAGGAGACCAGGGTGTGGAAGCCGCCGGAGTCGCAGCCGCCGTCGCCGCTCGGCAGTCCGGAGCCGTACACCGGGAGGTAGCCGATCTCGCCGGTGCCGCCGGCGGCGCCGCGCCGCAGCCGGCCGTCGAGGACGACGGAGGCGCCGACGCCGTGGCTGAGCCAGATCAGCACGAAGGTGTCGCGGTCGCGGGCGGCGCCGAGCCGGTGCTCGGCGATGCCGGCGAGGTTGACCTCGTTGTCGACGGTGACCTCGGTGCGCGGGTCGGCGCGCAGCGCGGTGAGGAGTTCGGTCTGGTGACGGGAGAGGGCGCCGGAGTTCCGGTGCTCGCCGGTGGCGGGGTCGAAGAGGCCGGGTGCGCCGACGGCGACGGTGTGCAGGCGGTCGGCGCCGGCCTCGCGGGCGGCCCGGGCGAGGGCGTCGAGGGTGCGTTCGGCGAGCCGTTCGTCGGCGCCGGCGACGGTCGCGGCGGCCCGGGTGCGTCCGGTGAGGTCGGCGACGACCAGGTCGACGCCGGTGGTGCGGACGTCGACGCCGGCGAGGAAGGCGCGGTCGGCGACGAGGGCGTAGAGCCGGGCGTTGGGCCCGCGGCGCTGCTCGCCGCTCTCGCCGACGACGGCCACCAGGCCGGCCCGCTGGAGCCGTTCGAGCAGGTCGGCGACGGTGGGGCGGGAGAGTCCGGTGAGGCCGCGCAGCTCGGTGGCGGTGAGCGGGCCGCTCTCCAGCAGGAGGTCGAGCGCCAGCCGGTCGTTGATGGCCCGGGCGGTGCTGGGCGTCGCCGTGCGCGCGGTCGTCATGGAAGCGCATCTTTCCAGAGGTTTTTATCAGGGTCCCTTCCTGATAGTTTATCGGAGTCATGCTGGACAGACCGGAGAGGACGATCGCATGGCAGACGAACTGCACGGCGTACGGCGCGCCAGAGTGGGCATCGCCCTGGTCTTCGCCGTGCACGGCGCGGTGACGGGCACCTTCGCCACCCGCATCCCCTGGCTCCAGGACCACCTGGACCTCGGCCCCGGCGAGCTGGGGCTCGCCCTGATCGCGCCCGCGGTGGGCTCCTTCCTGGCCATGCCGCTGGCCGGACGGATCGTGCACCGCTACGGCGAGCGGGCCGCCGTCCGCGCCCTGCTGATGGCGTGGACGCTCGCCCTCGCCCTGCCCGCCCTCGCCCCGAACCTCGCCGTGCTCTGGCTCGCCCTCTTCGTGTACGGCGCCAGCGCCGGCATGTCCGACGTGGCCATGAACGCCCAGGGCGTGGCGGTCGAGGAGCGGCTCGGCCGGTCCGTCATGTCCGGGCTGCACGGCATGTGGTGCGTCGGCGGCCTGATCGCCTCCGGCTTCGGCGTGCTCGCCGCCCACCGCGGCCTCGACGCCCGGGTGCAGTTCGCGCTCGCCGCGGCGGTGCTCACCGGCCTCGCGGTGGTCGTCACCCGCCCGCTGCTGGACGTCCGCCCGGAGCCGGAGGAGGAGGCGCCGCCGCGGTTCGCGCTGCCGCCGCGCTCGGCCCTGCTGATCGGCCTGGTCGGCTTCTGCGCGGTCTTCGCGGAGGGCGCCAGCATGGACTGGGGCGGCGTCTACCTGCGGGACGTCACCGGCGCCTCGGCCGGCACCGCCGCCGCCTGCTACTCGGCGTTCGCCGCCACCATGGCCGCGGCCCGGCTGGCCGGCGACACCGTGGTGGAGCGGCTCGGCCCGGTGCGCAGCGTCCGGCTCGGCGGCACGGTCGCCACCGCCGGCGGCCTGCTGGTGGTCTTCTCGACCGGCGCCTGGACGGCCATCCCCGGGTTCGCGCTGATCGGCATCGGCATCGCCGTGGTCGTCCCGCTCGCCTTCGCCGCCGCCGGCAAGTCCGGCGGCAACGCCAGCCAGGCCATCGCGGGCGTCGCCACCGTCACCTACACCTCCGGCCTGGTCGCCCCGGCGATCGTCGGCGGCATCGCCCAGGCCACCTCGCTCACCGTGTCCTTCGCGGTGGTGACGGTGCTGGCCGCAGCGCTGATCCCGTCGGCCGGCGCCCTGCGCCGCAGGACAACCGCGGACCGCACCCCGGCCCGCGTCCCCGCCCACGTCGACTGACGGACATCGAAGGCCGTAGGTGCACCACAAGGTAGGTGCACCACAAGGTGGGTGCACCACTAGGGGCGCGTGGGGGCACCTCACGCGCCCCTGGCATCGCCGCCCTCTGAATTGGCCCACCCTCGCACCGCTGCGGGTGCCATGATCACCGGCATGCCGATACGTTTCCCGCAGCCCCTGCTCCCCGGCGACCGGATCGCCGTGACCTCTCCCTCCAGCGGTGTCCCCGAGAGCCTCCGCAAGCGCCTGGACGTGGCCGTCCGCACGGTCGAGGACCGCGGCTTCGAGGTCGTCCTCGGCCGCTGCACGGACGGATCCGGGCACGTCAGCGCGCCGGCGGCGGAGCGCGCGGCCGAGCTGACGGACATGCTGACGGACCCGGCCGTGCGGGCCGTGGTGCCGCCGTGGGGCGGCGAGACCGCGATCGACCTGTTGCCACTGCTCGACTGGGACCGCATCCGTGCCGCCGAGCCGGCCTGGCTGGTCGGCTTCTCCGACCTGTCGACCGTGATGACCCCGCTCACCCTGCGGACCGGGATCGCGACCCTGCACGGCAACAACCTGATGGACACCCCGTACGAGGTGCCCGAGGGCCTGCTGTCCTGGCTGGACGTCGTCTCGCTGCCGGCGGGCGGCCGCTTCGCCCAGACCCCGCCCGACCGCCACCGGGTGAACGGCTGGGTCGACTACGCCGAGTTCCCGGAGGTCCGCGAGCTCGTCCTCGACGGCCGGGGCACCTGGACCCGCCTCGACGGCGACGGCGAGCTGGACGTCGAGGGCCGGCTCGTCGGCGGCTGCATCGAGACCCTGTGCAACATCGCGGGGACGCCCTACGGCGACGTCCCGGCCTTCGCCCGCGAGCACGCCCCCGAGGGCCTGCTGGTGTACGTCGAGGCGTCGGGCGACGACGCCTACACGATCTGCCGCAACCTGCACGGGATGCGGCTCGCCGGGTTCTTCGACGCCGCCAACGCCGTACTGGTCGGCCGCACGGCCGCGCCCGACGGACGGTCGCTGACCCAGCACGAGGCGGTGCTGGACGCCCTCGGGCCGCTCGGCGTGCCGATCCTCGCGGACGTCGAGTGCGGCCACGTCCCGCCGTACCTGCCGATCGTCAACGGCGCCCTCGGCCGGGTCGTGCACACCGCCGACCGCCGGGCGCTCGTGC
>NZ_JBEYFP010000604.1:0-3690 GCF_040634455.1 Kitasatospora sp. NPDC007106 | reverse complement strand
CCGGGGAACAGCAGGAGGACGGCGCACCCGCAGCCGCCCCCGCCCGCCCGTCCGACCCCGGGACCGTAGTGCCCTGACATCGCCACCCCCCGGTGCCGCCGCTGCATTCCGGCCGACGATAGCGGGGGCACCCGCCCGCCGGGGCGAAATGACCGAAACGGTCGACGGACCGTCAGGCGATGAGCTGGTAGATGCCCCTGGCGGTCAGGTACAGGCCCACCACCAGCGACAGTGTGACGATCAGCCGCTCCTGGTGCCGCGTCAGCCAGGTCCGCAGGGCGTTCAGCCGGGCGTTCGCGGCGGCCGGCGACCGGAGGGCGAACACCTCCATGACGGCCAGGCTGAGCGTGGCCAGCAGGCAGTAGACGATCAGGGCGATCCAGTCGGTGAGGGAGGAGAGGTCGGCGTCGACGACGACGGCCGCGCCGGCCCCGACCAGCGCCCAGGGCTGCAGCAGCCAGGCGAGTCCGGCCGCGGTGCCGAGCGAGGCTTTGTCGACCCGGGCCGTCCAGCGCGGCGGGCCGTGCGGCCCGGGCGGCCGCCGGTGGCGGTACACGGCGTAGCCCGCCAGGCCGAGGCCGATGGCCAGCTCGGCGGCGTCGGCCGCGGTCGACGGGGTGCTGTGGCGGGCGGGCGGGGTTCCGCCGGTCAGCAGCAGCACGCACACCACCACCGCGACCAGGTTGGCGAGCCAGGACAGCACGAAGGCCAGGCCCTTGCGGGCGCCGCGCTGCGAGGAGAGCAGCAGGATGAAGGCGCTGTTGTGCAGGGGCCCGAGGGTGATGGCCGTGCCGATCACGACCAGGTCGACCACCATCGCCTCAGCCGCTCCCGAAGGTCGGGGCCGCCTGCCGTCTCCGGACGGGCGGGCCGGTCGGGCGCGGGCGGGCGGCACCCGCGGCGCCGCACCCCGACTCTCCGGCCCGCCGCCGCACCGGTCAAGCGGACCACGCCGACACCGCCCGGAACGCCACCGGGCGGCCGGACACCGCCTACACCCCGTTCTCGAGGGCCCGCAGCACCCGGCGGGCGTCGTGCCGGAACATCCGCGGCCCGACCGTCCGGTACGCCAGGGAGAGCAGCCGGGCACCGGGTGTGCCGAGGAACTCCCGGACCCAGATCATCTCGACGTGGCTCCCGCTCGCGGTCGGCGTGGCGGTGAGCTCCCAGGTGCTGCCGGGGGCGTAGACGTTGGAGTCCACCACGCGGGCCTCCACCGAACCCGGCCGCGACCAGTCGTAGGCGCAGCGCTCCCAGACGACCACGCCGGCCCGGCTGCCCTCCGTGACGTCCGCCGACGACTCGCCGACGCGGTGCACCCGGAAGTGCTTCGGTGACACCGCGGGGAAGACCGCCGGTCTGCGCGGTGAGAAGTCGTGCGCCGCCTCCAGCACACGGTCGGCGGCCACCGAGGTCTCGACGGCCACCCGGATCGTCGTCGCCATGATCCGATTCTATCGACGGACCCTGCGCCGGCCCACCGGACCGGCCCCGCCGGTCAGCGCAGCAGCGGCAGGAAGATCGTGTCGACGATCTCCTCCAGGACGTGGTCGGGCACGGGGGCGTAGGTCGTGAGGATCTCGTGGCGCAGCAGGTCGAAGGGGAGGGCCTTGATGCGGTCGCTGAGGCGGTCCGGGTCGATCTCGCCGCGGGCGGCGGCCCGCTCGAAGAGCACGTCGCCGCTGGGCTCGTGCCCGCCGGCGAGGAGGTCGCCGGGGCCGGTGCCCGTCTCCTGGTAGTAGCCGGCCAGGTGCACGCTCATGACGGTGACGAGCTGGACCCGGGTGGCGTTGATCGTCCGCATCAGGGTGAGGACGTCCTCGCGCAGGCTCCCGGTGTCGGGCGCGTCGATCCGGGACTCCTCCAGGACGTGGGCGATCGCCGCGCGGACGAGCTCGTCGCGGTCGGCCCAGCGGCGGTAGAGCACCGGGGGGCTGGTGCCGGCGCGGCGGCCGACGGCGTCCATGGTGAACCGGGCGTAGCCGTTGGCCGTGAGTTCCTCCCAGGCCGCGTCGAGGAGTGCCTTCTCCAGTGCCGCCCCGCGGCGCCGCTCGGGCATCCGCACCTCCATTAGAAAGACTTGCCTATCTTATTCCGCCGCCCTACGCTGGGCGCCGCAAGATAGGACTCTATATCTTAAGGCGGTCGCCCGTGAGCATCCCCGAGATCACCGGGGCCGGTGCCGGAACAACGGCGCCCGACCCCGACCGCATCGACCCCGCCGTGTGGCGCACGGCCTTCACCGTCGTGGTCGGCGCCCTCGCCGTCGTCTTCGACACCACCGTCGTCACCGTCGCCCTCGGCGACCTGGCCCGGGAACTCGGCGCCCCGCTCGCCACGATCCAGTGGGTGAGCACCGGCTACCTGCTGGCCGTCTTCGCCACCGTCCCGCTCGCCGGCTGGGCGCAGGCCCGGCTCGGCGGCAGGCGCCTGTGGATCGCCGCCCTGGGCGTGTTCCTGCTCGGCTCGGTGCTGAGCGCCCTGGCGTGGAACGCGCCCGCCCTCATCGCCTTCCGCGTCGTCCAGGGGATCGGCGGCGGCATCATGATGCCGCTCATGGCCACCCTGGTCGTCCAGGCCGCGAAGGGGCGCAACATCGGCCGGGTGATGGCCGCCGTCACCCTGCCCACCGCACTCGGCCCCGTCCTCGGCCCCGTGCTGGGCGGCGTCGTCCTGAGCGTGGCCGACTGGCGCTGGCTCTTCCTCGTCAACGTGCCCTTCTGCGCCGTCGGCGCCTGGCTGGCCCGGCGCAACCTGCCCGACGACCGGCCCGCACCCGACGGCCCCCGCACCCGCCTCGACACCGTCGGCCTGCTGCTGCTCTCCCCGGGGGTCGCGGCGACCGTCCACGGTCTGTCCCGGGTCGCGGGCAGCGCGGGCTTCGCGAGCGCCGGGGTGCTGGTGCCGCTGCTCGGCGGGCTCGCCCTGATCGGCGGCTTCACCGCACGGGCCCTGACCCGCGCCGGCGCCCTGGTCGACCTGCGGCTCCTGCGCCACCGGGCGCTGGCCTCGTCCTCCGCCCTGGGCTTCCTGGCCGGCGCCGCCCTGTACGGGGCGATGCTGCTGCTGCCGCTGTACTGGCAGCAGGTCCGCGGCGAGGACGCACTCGGCGCCGGGCTGCTCCTCGTCCCGCAGGGCGTCGGCGCGCTGCTCGCCCGCACCCTGGCCGGCGGCCTCACCGACCGCCTCGGACCGCGTCCGGTCGCCCTCGCCGGGTTCGTGCTCACCACCGCGGCGACCGTGCCGTTCGCGCTCGCCACCGCCGACTCCGGCGAGCTGCCGCTGATGGCCGCACTGCTCCTCCGCGGCATCGGCATGGGCGCCGTCATGATCCCGCTCAGCGGCGCCGCCTTCACCGGCCTGGAACACCGGGAGATCCCGGACGCGAGCATCATCACCCGGATCGCCCAGCAGGTCGGCGGCTCGGTGGGCACCGCCGCGCTCGCGGTCGTCCTTCAGCACACCACCGGCGGAGCCCGCACCCCGGACGCCCTGGCCGGCGGCTTCGCCGACGCCTTCCGGTGGTCGGCCGGCCTCACCGCCGTCGCCGTACCGCTCTGCATGCTGCTGCCCGGCCGCCGGCGCCCCTGATCGCCCGAACGGTCGACCGGGCTCTCCCGACCGGGCTCTCCCGACCGACAGCTTCCGGCCGACAGCGCCCGCCGGGCGGAGTGCCGCACTCCCCCGGCC
>NZ_JBEYFP010000603.1:0-3703 GCF_040634455.1 Kitasatospora sp. NPDC007106 | reverse complement strand
TACTTTATATGTCTTGTGGTGTGTGGAGTTCAGAGGTGTGCTCTGCCGATCGGGGGCGGCCGAGCCCGGCGGCGAGCCCCCCGCCGTCCGCGAGGCGGTCGCCGCGACGGCCGCCGAGCTCGGCACCGGCAAGCTCCGCCTGCTGGTCGGCAAGCCGGGCCTCGACGGTCACTCCAACGGCGCCGAGCAGATCGCCGTCCGGGCCCGCGACGCCGGCTTCGAGGTGGTCTACCAGGGCATCCGGCTCACCCCGGAGCAGATCGTCTCGGCGGCCGTCGCCGAGGACGTCCACTGCGTCGGCCTGTCCATCCTCTCGGGTGCCCACCCCGAGCTGGTGCCGGACGTCCTGCAGCGGCTGCGCCGCACCGGGGTGGAGGATGTGCCCGTGATCGTCGGTGGCATCATCCCCGCTGCGGACGCCGAGGCCCTCAAGGCCGCCGGTGTCGCCGCGGTCTTCACCCCGAAGGACTTCGGCATCACCACCATCATCGGCCGGATCGTGGACGAGATCCGGCTGGCCAACAGGCTCCAGCCGTGGGCCGCGGCGCCGCACTCGACCGCGACCAGCTGACCGGGAAGGAATCACCACCCCCATGACCACCGTCAACCGCCTCCGGCCGCGCCGCTCCTGCCTGGCCGTGCCCGGCAGCAACCCGCGCTTCCTGGAGAAGGCCCAGGGCCTCCCGGCCGACCAGGTCTTCCTCGACCTCGAGGACGCCTGCGCCCCGCTGGTCAAGGAGAGCGCCCGGCACAACATCGTCGACGCCCTCAACAACGGCGACTGGGGCAACAAGACCAAGGTCGTCCGGGTCAACGACTGGACGACGCACTGGACGTACCGCGACGTGATCACGGTCGTCGAGGGCGCCGGCCCGAACCTCGACTGCATCATGCTGCCGAAGGTCCAGGACGCCGAGCAGGTGAAGGCGCTCGACCTGCTGCTCACCCAGATCGAGAAGACCATGGGCTTCGAGGTCGGCAAGATCGGCATCGAGGCGCAGATCGAGAACGCCAAGGGCCTGATCAACGTCGACTCGATCGCGACCGCCTCGCCCCGGCTGGAGACCATCATCTTCGGCCCGGCCGACTTCATGGCCTCGATCAACATGAAGTCGCTGGTCGTCGGCGAGCAGCCGCCCGGCTACGACGCGGACGCGTACCACTACATCCTGATGCGCATCCTGATGGCCGCCCGCGCCAACGACCTGCAGGCCATCGACGGCCCCTACCTGCAGATCCGCAACGCCGACGGCTACAAGGCGGTCGCCCGCCGCGCCGCCGCCCTCGGCTTCGACGGCAAGTGGGTGCTCCACCCGGACCAGGTCGCCGCCGCGAACGAGATCTTCTCGCCCTCGCAGGAGGACTACGACCACGCAGAGCTGATCCTCGACGCCTACGACTGGTGCACCTCCGAGGCGGGCGGCGCCAAGGGCTCCGCGATGCTCGGCGACGAGATGATCGACGAGGCCAGCCGCAAGATGGCCCTGGTCATCGCCGGCAAGGGCCGCGCCGCCGGCATGGAGCGCACCAGCAAGTTCGAGCCCCCGCAGGCCTGACCCGCCCGCCCCCTTCCCAGGCCTCCTAAGGACACTCCCATGCAGTTCGGACGCACCTACGAAGAGTTCGAGGTCGGCGCGGTCTACAAGCACTGGCCCGGAAAGACGGTCACCGAGTACGACGACCACCTCTTCTGCCTGCTCACCATGAACCACCACCCGCTCCACATGGACACCAACTATGCGGAGAAGACGACGGACTTCGGCAAGAACGTCGTCGTGGGCAACTACATCTACTCCCTGCTGCTCGGCATGTCCGTCCCGGACGTCTCCGGCAAGGCGATCGCCAACCTGGAGATCGAGTCGCTGCGCCACGTCGCCCCGACCTTCCACGGCGACACGATCTACGGCGAGACGACCGTCCTCGACAAGTGGCCGTCCAAGTCCAAGGACGACCGCGGCATCGTGTACGTCGAGACCAAGGGCTACAAGCAGGACGGCACGGTCGTCTGCATCTTCCGCCGCAAGGTGATGGTGCCGACCGCGACGTACACCAAGGAGCGCGGCGGCGAGCAGCCCGGCCGCCCGACTCCTGCCTCCTGAGACCCCGGACGGGTAGGCCGCCGTCATCGGCCTCACCCCACCCGGCCCCGGGGGCCCTGCTGCCGCAGCCACGCCGGCAGGGCCCCCGACAACGACTTCCGTGCTCCGGCACGAGCCGCTCTTCCCTCCCCCCACCCTCACGCCTTCAGATAGGGAGCCGCACGATGGGACGCCTCGCACAGACCGACGGCCTCACCGAGATCCAGCGGGACATCCTCGCCACCGTGCGGGACTTCGTCGACAAGGAGATCATTCCGGTCGCGACCGAGCTGGAGCACAAGGACGAGTACCCGACCGCGATCGTCGAGGGGATGAAGCAGCTCGGCCTGTTCGGCCTGACCATCCCCGAGGAGTTCGGCGGCCTGGGCGAGTCCCTGCTGACCTACGCTCTGGTGGTCGAGGAGATCGCCCGCGGCTGGATGTCCGTCTCCGGCATCGTCAACACCCACTTCATCGTGGCGCACATGATCAACGCGCACGGCACCCAGGAGCAGAAGGAGTACTTCCTGCCGCGGATGGCGGCCGGCGAGATCCGCGGTGCCTTCTCGATGTCCGAGCCGGGCCTCGGCTCCGACGTCGCGGCGATCTCCACCAAGGGCGTCAAGGACGGCGAGTTCTACGTCCTCAACGGCCAGAAGATGTGGCTGACCAACGGCGGCACCTCCACCCTGGTCGCGGTGCTCTGCAAGACCGACGAGGGCGGCTCCACCCCGTACAAGAACATGACCACCTTCCTGATCGAGAAGGAGCCCGGTTTCGGCCCGAACCCGAAGGTTCCCGGCCTGACCGTGCCCGGCAAGATCGAGAAGATGGGCTACAAGGGCGTCGACACCACCGAGCTGGTGCTGCAGGACGTCCGCATCCCGGCCGACCGCATCCTGGGCGGCGTCCCCGGCAAGGGCTTCTACCAGATGATGGACGGCGTCGAGGTCGGCCGCGTCAACGTCGCCGCCCGCGGCTGCGGCGTCGCCCGCCGCGCCTTCGAGCTGGGCATCTCCTACGCCCAGCAGCGCACCACCTTCGGCAAGAAGATCGCCGAGCACCAGGCGATCCAGTTCAAGCTCGCCGAGATGGCCACCAAGGTCGAGGCCGCGCACCAGATGATGGTGATGGCCGCCCGCAAGAAGGACAGCGGCGAGCGCAACGACCTCGAGGCCGGCATGGCCAAGTACCTCGCCTCCGAGTACTGCAAGGAGGTCGTCGAGGACGCCTTCCGCATCCACGGCGGCTACGGCTTCTCCAAGGAGTACGAGATCGAGCGCCTCTACCGCGAGGCCCCGATGCTGCTCATCGGTGAAGGTACTGCGGAGATCCAGAAGATGATCGTCGGTCGGCGGCTGCTCGAGGAGTACCGCCTGGCCGACTGATCAGGCACGTCCCCGACTTTCCGCATGGTCGGGCACGGGCGTGCGGGCCCGTTCCCGGCCCCCTGCCGCACCGGTACGGCCTGGTCAGCCGTGGGGGGCGGTGCGGCGGGCCCGGAGGCGGCCGCAGGGCGCATACCAGCATGCTCGCGGGCCTGCGCCTTCACGTACTCCGGGTCCTGCCAGCGGGCCTTCGCCCGCCGGAGCTCGTCGACCTGCTGCCGGGCGTGCTCCGCCCTG
>NZ_JBEYFP010000602.1:0-3704 GCF_040634455.1 Kitasatospora sp. NPDC007106 | reverse complement strand
GTTTTCTCGGGCTGTGAGTGGAGATCGTGGCGCCGCCGCCTCGCCCGAGGCGGCGGGCCGCCGGCGTTCCCGGGCGCCTCCCGGAGTGCTCCCGTTGCGCGTTCGGTTCACCCGGACGAGTGGAGAGCGGGCCCTGTGCGCATCGCGCGCGATTGACCCGCGTTGAGCGGAGGGACGGGTTGAGGGTGCCGTCCGCACTCCGTGGTTCGTGCACCCTGCAACCGCCCAGACCGTCGAGAGGCCCGCCCGTGCCGTTCCTGCACCGCGCCGTCCTGATCCGTGCGGCGGCCGCCGCCCTCGCGCTCGGCGCGGCCCTCGCGGTGCAGACCTCGGCGGGGCAGGCGCTGGCCAGACGCGGTGCCGAACAGGCCGACCGGGACGCCCGGGCCTGCACCGCCGCCGCGGCGGCCCTCGCCGAGCTCGACGGCCCGGCGGCGGGCCACCACGGCCGTCCGTCCGCCGGCCCCGACACGCCGGGCGGCCGCTGCGGCCGGACGGATCGTCAGACCCGTTAGAACAAGCCGGACATCAGCAGCGAAAATCTCACCCTTTCGGCTTAATTCGCTAATGCGGAGGAACCGTACCTCTTCCTCTACGGTTCATCCGTCAGGGGCCGCCCGCCGCGGCCCGCCGCACCGAGTCCGTACAGCGCCGCGCGGCGCCGTGCGGAGCCGCACATGCCCAGGGGGAGAGCCATGGCCAGTCCGCAGACGATCCGGCCGCACGCCGACGGAGGGCTCCGCCGGCTGCTCTCCGGGCCCGCCGCCGAATGGATCGGCCTGGCCGCCCGGCTCGGGCTCGCCGTGGTCTGGGGCTGGGCCGGGCTCGCCAAGATCTCCGACCCGGCGGAGGCCGCCCAGGCCGTCCGCGCCTACGAGATCCTGCCCGAGTCCCTGGTCAAGCCGGTCGGCTACGGCCTGCCGTTCCTGGAGCTCGCACTCGCCCTGCTGCTGCTGATCGGCCTCGGCACGAGGCTGGTCGCCGCGGTCTCAGCCCTGCTGCTGCTCACCTTCATCGCGGGCATCGCCTCGGCCTGGGCCCGCGGCATCTCCATCGACTGCGGATGCTTCGGCGGCGGCGGCACGGTCGACGCGTCCAAGACGGAGTACTTCCGGGAGATCCTCCGCGACACCGGCTTCCTGCTGCTCGCCCTCTGGCTGGTCTTCCGGCCGAGGACGAAGTTCTCCGTCGACTCCTGGCTCGCCGCCTGACACCGACCCGCGCCGCCCCCGCACGGCCCCCGACCTGCGCCCGCACCCCCGACCCCGCGGACACCCCGCATCCCTCCGACGACCCGGACACGGCCTTGGAAACAGCACCCATGAGCGACAAGAACCGAGAAGGAAAGCGCACAGCCCGCGAGCGCATGCTGCAGCAGCGTGCCGCCGACGAGGCCCGTGGCCGCCGCAAGAAGCAGCTGATCGTCGCCGGCGTCGCGGTCGCGGTGATCGCCGCCGCGGTCGTCACCGGTGTGATCGTGCAGAACGAGCGCTCCACGCCGGAGACGCCGACCGCCGCCCCCACCGGCACCATCGGCGAGAAGAACCTCGTCATCCCCTCCGGCGCCGCCGACGCCCCCTCCGTGCTCACCGTCTACGAGGACCCGCGCTGCCCCGCCTGCGGCAGCTTCGAGCAGGCCTTCGCCCAGACCGTCAACGAGCTGGAGGACGCGGGCAAGCTCGCCGTGAACTACCACATCGTGTCGTTCATCGACCGCTCGCTCGGCGGCAAGGGCTCCAAGTACGGCGCCAACGCCCTCGCCTGCGCGCAGGACGCCGGCAAGTTCCGCGCCTACCACGACGTCCTCTACAAGAACCAGCCGCCGGAGACCGCCGACACCTACGGCGACAAGGCGGCCCTGATCGACCTCGCCCAGCAGGTCCCCGGCCTGGACACCCCGGCCTTCCGGGCCTGCGTCAACGACAACAAGTACGGCGACTGGGTCTCCGCCGTCCAGCAGGACTTCGACAAGTCCGGCTTCAAGTCCACGCCGACCCTGACGCTGAACGGCACCCCGATCTACCCGAAGAAGGGCGACGAGCAGATCTCCCCGGAGAACCTCGTGAAGTGGGTCGACGAGGCCAACCAGGGCAAGAAGCTCGGCACCACCGGATCGCCCGCGGCCCAGGCCACGAGCGCCGCGGCCACCCCCTGACCGGCCGCCCGACCCGGGCGCCCCGCGACCGTTCGGAAGCTGTGACCCGCGCCGGTGCCGATCCGGCGGCCGGGACACGGTAGCGTCGACCCTGCCATGGATCTCGCATACATCCCGAGCCCGTCGCGGGGCGTCCTCTACCTGGGGCCGGTCCCGCTGCGCGCCTACGCGTTCTGCATCATCATCGGCGTCGTCGTCGCGGTCTGGCTCGGCAGCAAGCGCTGGGTCGCCCGGGGTGGTGCCAAGCACACCGTCGGCGACATCGCCGTCTGGGCCGTGCCCTTCGGCCTGGTCGGCGGCCGGCTGTACCACGTGATCACCGATCACCAGCTGTACTTCGGCGACGGCAAGAACCCGTGGAACGCCTTCAAGATCTGGGAGGGCGGCCTCGGCATCTGGGGTGCGATCGCGCTCGGCGCGGTCGGTGCGTGGATCGGCTGCCGCCGCCGCGGCGTGCCGCTGCCCGCCTACGCCGACGCCATCGCGCCCGGCATCGCCCTCGCCCAGGCCTTCGGCCGCTGGGGCAACTGGTTCAACCAGGAGCTGTACGGCAAGCCGACCACGCTGCCCTGGGGCCTGGAGATCCACAAGGTGGAGTCGGACGGCACCGTGATCGAGGGCGTCTTCCACCCCACCTTCCTGTACGAGTCGCTCTGGTGCGTCGGCGTGGCCCTGCTGGTGATCTGGGCCGACCGCCGCTTCACCCTCGGCCACGGCCGGGCCTTCGCCCTGTACGTCGCCGCGTACACCGTGGGCCGGTTCTGGATCGAGTACCTGCGCATCGACGAGGCGCACCACATCCTGGGCCTGCGCCTCAACGACTGGACCTCGATCGTGGTCTTCGTGGCCGCCGTGGCCTACCTGGTGGTGTCCGCGCGGCTGCGCCCCGGCCGGGAGGCACCGGACTCCATCGACCCGGCGGCCCGCGCGGAGGCGGCCGAGGACGGTCCGTCCCGCTCCTCGGACAGCACCCGCGGCGCCGAGCGCACCGCCGCGCCGGCCGACACCGCCCCGGAGCAGCCGGCCTGATCCCCGTCTGACCTGCCGGAACGCCCGCCCGACGGCCGCCCGCCACCCCGTGTGGAGGGCGGCCGCCGGCATGTTCGGACAGCCTTACTTTGCTGGAAAGTCGCAGGTCAACGGGCTACGTTCGAACCCGTAGAGCCCTGCGGGCAACCCTGCCCAGGCCCATGGCGACGGCGCCGTGCCCGGCTGTGCAGGGGGGACGTCCGACAGGGGGGCCTGACCCATGAGCACCGTGACACACCCGACCGCCACCGAGGAGCCGATGCCGCGCATCCCGGAGGACGGGCACCACCGCGACGTGAACGGCGGCTGGCTGCGGCCCGCCGTCTTCGGCGCGATGGACGGCCTGGTCTCCAACCTCGCCCTGGTGAGCGGCGTGGTCGGCGGGGACGCCGGCCGCAGCGCCGTCCTCCTCACCGGTCTCGCCGGTCTCGCCGCCGGCGCCTTCTCGATGGCGGCGGGGGAGTACACCTCGGTCGCCTCCCAGCGCGAGCTGGTGGAGGCGGAGATCGAGGCCGAGCGG
>NZ_JBEYFP010000601.1:0-3709 GCF_040634455.1 Kitasatospora sp. NPDC007106 | reverse complement strand
GTCCGTGTGGCGGCGGCATTCCACACCACCCCGCCCACCGTCCCCTCCGACACCCGGGAAGACTGGTCGGAGATCGTCGAAGCGAGTCTCCACGCACCCCGCGGCCGCCTCTTCGTGGAGTCCCTGGATCACGGCCCCGTCCCCGACCTGCCACTCCTGAGCGACGCCGGACCCGGCTGGTACCGGCTGCGGGTCTGCGCACGAGGCCGCGACACGGCCTACGATGCCGTCGTGGCAGCACCTGTGGAGGACTACCGCATCGACATCTGGCCGGCCGCCCCTTCCCCGAACGCCGTCATCCGCAGCACCGACCGGTGCGGACAAGGGCTGCGCGCATCAGCGGCCGACCGCCGCGTGCCCCCGAGTCCGGGCCCGGACACGCAGACGCAGATCGACGCGGAAGAGCGTGCCGCGACCATTCGGCGCCAGACACTCCTGCAAGCCGCCGGAGGACAGGCCCAGAACGCCCCTGCGGACAGTCGGCTCCGGCGGCCGGAACCCGGCCAGCCGACCCCGCCCCTGCGAAACGACCAGCCCGGACCCAGTTGAGGTATGCCGGAGCGTTGACCTCGCGCTGCGGCGACACTCTTGCTGAAGCGACCGCGACACCTGCCCTGATTCTGGCCCGCGCATCAGCAAAGGCCACCCGTAGTCCGCATACCGGCCTGATTGTTCGACGTGTTGTCGCAAGCAGATCGTCGGCGGCCGAGGTATCGGACAGGTCGGCCTTCTCCTATGCCCAGCGCCACACCACTGTTACCGGCTCGGCCACCGTGACTGTGCCGCGGGCCACGGACCGTGATCAGAAGTGCCCTGCGGGCACGACCACTGACGCCCTGTTCCGTGTCCTACGCGGAGTCAGCTGGGGAGGCGCTTGGCTTCTTCGATCTCTCGCTGTCGCTGCGCCATGCGTGGGTCTGTACGGTGACCGGTGTATCTCCCGATCAAGGAAGAGCACCTGATGAGCGACATGATCGCCTCGGTTGAGGCGGTTGAAGAGGTCCGGCCGGTCGAGCTGTCGGCGGACCTGCTGGACGACCAGTTGATCGGGCAGCTGGTCGACCGGGCCCCGCGCGAGCGGGCTCCAATTGACCGGCGAGGGCGGGCTGCTGCAGCAGCTGACGAAGCGGGTGCTGGAGTCCGCCCTGGAGGGCGAGATCACCGACCACCTCGGCTACGAGAAGCACGACCGGGCCGGTGCGGGCAGCGGCAACAGCCGCAACGGCGTCCGCTCCAAGACGGTGCTCACCGACGTCGGCCCGGTCGAGATCGAGGTGCCTCGAGATCGCGAGGGCAGCTTCGATCCGCAGATCGTCAAGAAGCGCCAGCGGCGGCTGACCGGCGTCGATGAGATGGTGCTTTCGCTGTCCGCGCGGGGTCTGACGCAAGGTGACATCTCCGCGCACCTGGCCGAGGTCTACGGGGCGAGCGTGTCCAAGTCGACCATCTCCACCATCACCGACAAGGTCATGGACGGGATGGCCGAATGGCAGAACCGCCCGCTCGACGCGATCTACCCGGTGATCTTCATCGACTGCATCCACGTGAAGGTCCGCGACGGGCAGGTCGCCAACCGGCCGATCTACATCGCCCTCGCGGTGACCGTGGACGGCACCCGCGACATCCTGGGCCTGTGGGCCGGCGACGGCGGCGAGGGCGCCAAGTACTGGCTCCAGGTCCTGACCGAGATCAGGAACCGCGGCGTCGAGGACGTGTGCATGGTCGTCTGCGACGGACTCAAGGGCCTGCCCGACGCCATCGGCACGGTCTGGCCGCAGGCCATCACCCAGACCTGCGTGGTTCACCTCATGCGGGCATCGTTTCGATACGCGGCCCGCCAGGACTGGGACAAGATCTCCCGCGCACTCAAGCCGATCTACACCGCGCCGACCGCCGACGCCGCCGAGGACCGGTTCCTGGACTTCCAGGAGGAATGGGGCGCCAAGTATCCGGCGATCGTTCGACTCTGGTCGAACGCCTGGGCCGAGTTCGTGCCGTTCCTCCAGTTCGACGCGGAGATCCGGCGGGTCGTCTGCACGACCAACGCGATCGAGAGCGTGAACGCCCGCATACGCTAGGCCGTCCGCGCCCGCGGACACTTCCCGAATGAGGCTGCCGCGCTCAAGTGCGTCTACATGGCCGTCATGAGCCTGGACCCCACCGGCACCGGCCGCAAGCGCTGGACCATGCGCTGGAAGCCCGCACTCCAGGCCTTCGACATCGCCTTCGACGGCCGGCTCTCCATCGGCCGCCGGTAACTCACAACACGAGATACACCAGTCGCTGGACACACCCGGCTGCGGAGCGCGGTGAGGATTTTGACCAGGGGGCCGTAGCTGTCCGACTCCAGAATGTCTCCCGGCTCCTCACCTGGCGCCAGGAAAATAGGCACGATGAGGCTTGCCGTCTTGCCCTCGCCGGGCGTGATCCGCAGGGCTCGGCCGATGGCCTGGACGATGTCGACCATGTTTCCTCGGCCGTTGAGTACGACCGAGTCTGCATTCGGGATGTCCACGCCCTCGCCGAGGACGCGGCACTGGGACACGATCCGGTGCCTGAGTCCGTCGTGCTCCTCGCCCTTCCCGAAGTCGCGGATGACGTCCTTGCGGAAGTCCACGTCGTGCTCGCCGGACAGCCACTGCGCCCACATCTCGGGCGGGTATTTCTGCGGGTTGTCGGGGTGCAGCTTTTCGACGGTCTGGTTCAGCGTCTCGGAGAAGTAGCGGGCCTCGAGGGTGCGGTTGTGGAAGGTGATGCACCGCTGCAGGCCTCGCTCGACGACGGTCTTGATCAGGCCGGCCTGGATCGCGGCGAGGTGCGCGGCCGGCACCTCGTCCCCGCTCCCGTCCGCGGCCTCGCCGACACCCCGCCCCCAAGGCGCGCCCTGCCGCTCGGCACCCACGCGGTCGGCGCGCGGTTCGCGCAGCTCCAGGACCACGACCTCGAACGGCGCGAGGAGCTTGCGGTCGATGGCCTCCGCCAGGCCGAGGGTGAACACCTGCGGCCCATACACGCGCACATCGTCCATGGACACCGCCAGCTCCTCCGGGAGCGGCTGCAGGGCGTCCTCACGCCGCTTCATGGCCGCACTCGGCGGCGCCCAGATCCGCGGCGGCGCCGTCATGTAGAGCCGGCGCTCCGCCGGGATCTGGTCCTGCTCGTGAACGATGGTCCAGGACTTCTCGACGCTGCCGGACGACCGGTGGGCCTCGTCGCAGACCATCAGGGCCAGCGGTGCCAGCGCCTCGCCCCGGTACTCGGCCCAGTAGGCGTAGGCGTCCGCGACAGCCCCGGCCGAGGCGTAGGTGGCGAACAGTGTCACCGGCCGGCGGCGGGCGGCCGCCAGGTCGAGCCACATGCCGATCATCAGCGGACTGGTTGTCGCCTTCACCCCGTAGGGCAGCTCGGAGTCGATCAGCGAGCACACCGCGAACATGTCCCCGGACCGGCCGGCGGCCCGCCAGGAGCCGATCATCTGCACCAGCAGATCCAGCGTCGGTACCACCACCAGCACCGCCCCGTGCGGCGCCAGCCTCTGCCCAGCCGCCGCCCCCACGAACGACTTCCCCGAGCCGGTGGCCATCTGCACCGTCACCCGCAGACCACCCGCCGGCACCGGCCGCCCGGGACGGGGCGTCAGGCCCCGCACGACGGCCTCCAGCGCCTCCTCCTGATGCCCCCGTAGCGAGACCGTGCCACTCGTCGGCCC
>NZ_JBEYFP010000600.1:0-3713 GCF_040634455.1 Kitasatospora sp. NPDC007106 | reverse complement strand
CGTGCTCGTCCGCCACAAAACAAGTATGAACCCGAATGCCGGTTTTGTCAGACATGAATTCGGGCGACGGTCGCAGCCCGTGACGTGGCTGCACATGGTGCACTCGACCGCTCGATGGCCCCGCCTGCTCCATGTTTGTCCGGACAGGGATTGCGCAGACGCCGGGTGTTCCGCTCGGAGGCGCCTGCTGCATGCGGGCCCGAGGACGGGAGGCCGCGCGGGCTGCGGCCGGACGCTGGAGTTTTCGGCCGTGTCATCGTGTCGTGGTGGAGAGGACGTGATCGCCGTGACGCAGAACCGCGCCGACCGTTGGATGCTCACGTTCCCCGGGCCTGCCGGGTGCCACGGAGAGCAGGACACCGTCGTGGTGGAGCGGCAGGCCGGATTCGGGCCGCACGGGCATCCGGTCTATGCGGATGCCGATTTCAGCGTCCGGGTCGAGATCGAGGACGGCGGTCTCGTCCACGTCCTGGACTGCGTCGGCCGACCTGTGCCGGACAACCCCGTCCACGCTCAGCCCCTCCATCGGCCAGCGACCTCTCTGCAGTCCCCGCAGAGCCCGCGGACCGTGCCGAGGCCGACGATCAGCCCGTAGTACAGGTCGGACCACCCGCACCGGGCGCGCGAGGAGAATTCGTCCGATCGACAGGTCGGCGCAGGTCTGCACGGTTCGGACAGCCATGGAAGTCCGTTCCTGGCGTGTTCCGGAAGGCGGACCCGGACCGGGTTCCGCGCCTGTGCGGCCCTGCGCCGGGCCCTGGTCCGTCGGTCCCGGATCAGACGGGGCTGGAGCGCCAGGCATCGCGGGCAGCGCTGGAGGCGGAAGCGGCCTGGCGGGCGGTGCGGGAGGCCATCTGTGCAGGGTGGGTTTCCCAGGCGGTGACCACCCGACGTCCGGCAGTGGCCAGGGCGGTGGCGACCAGGGCCGCCCCTGCGACGCCCAGGAAAGCCCCGGCACCGGCCAAGGCGGCGCCCAGGGTGAGGAGACGAACGTTCGGCCTGAACTGCTCGGTATGGAACTGGTTGTTCGGCATGCCTCCACGATGCGCGGCACCGCCTTCCGCCGCACCCGCGGCCGTCCGGCGTGCACCGCCGCGGCGCAGGCCGCGCGCCGACCAGGCACGCCTTGGTGGGTGGTCGATGTGGTCGACCGTCGCGGGTGCCAGATCCGGTGCCCGGCGCCACGAGTACAGCAGTGCCGCATCTTCGGCGACAGGTTGAAGCTGCCAGCGCGTCTCACACGAAGAACGCAAGGTCCCGACCGGGACCGATTGACGCCGTCCAGTTCCACTACGCCTTGCCCGACGAGGCCTGGTGCGTGGAGCCGAGCGAGGCCGTCCCTGCGCAGGCCGCGTGGACCGAGATCCCCAACGCCGCGACCCACCTCCCCGGAGCCGCCTTCCTCGTGGCGGTGATTCCCGACGAGGATCCGGATCTGGAGCCGACCGTCCACATCCATGGCTACGACGAGCACGTCATCCCTCAAGAAGTCCAGCCATCACCAGACGATGGGTGAAGAACGACCGGCTCAACCACGCCGGCTACCTCCGGGCCTTCGCTGCCCTCACCGCACCGCCCGGCGCCGAGGCCCGTTACCGGCGCCGCCGCGACAACGCCGGCGACTGGCACGCCGCCGCCCAGCGCAACCTGTTCAACCGAATGCTCGGCCAGCTGTACCACTGCCTCAAGAACCGCCAGCTGTTCGACGAGCAGATCGCCTTCCCGACCCCACAGGAGCTCGCTGTAGCAGCGGCGTAGCCGAATCCACGGTGGCCTTCGGCCGCGTGCTTGAATCGCCGGATGATCGACTGGTCCACTCTGCACGATGTCTACGGCGCGGCGGCTGCGATTCCCGGGCTGTTGGAACGGGCAGCCGGTCGTGATCAGGACGCGATCGACCAACTCTGGGGGCGCTTGTGCCATCAGGGGACGATTTCCTCGGCGAGCATTGCCGCGCTGCCGCAGCTGGCGGACATCGTCGAGACCACCGCCTCCGGAGACTGGGCTCTCGGCTTGGCCGGCGCCATCGCGGGCGGTCTGCTCCAAGGCCACCACGGCGCCGACGAAGAGGTGGCTCGCCAGGAGCCGACCCTGGCACGGCTGCGGGACCTGGCCACCGCGCGCCTGGCACCCGGCCAGGACCGTCGAACCTATCTCGGCTTGCTGCAGGCGATACTCGCCTTCGACCGCCAGCCCCTGTGGTTCGAGACTCTGGACGACTTCACCGACTCTTTCTACACAGTCGCCTGCCCGCACTGCCGTGCAACCGTAACGATTGCTATCGGCGACTACGGCTGCTACTCCTCGATCCGGGACTGGGACCTGGGGGACGTCCACCAGATCCCGCTGCGGCCGGCCACGGCCGACGCGCTGACCAGCGTGGGGAGGATGCTGCATGAGCTGGCTGAACGGGACGAACAGACAAAACTAGCCTGGGGTCTCACGCACCTGTTCGGCCGTGCGGAGTGCCCGGGTTGCGGAAGCGTCTTCGACATCGCCTCGGAGTACGAGGCCGCGAATGCACCCGCCCCGTGGGACTTCGCTCGTCGCCACACCACGGACACCCCCTGATTGCCGACGTGGCGTTCGAACACCGAGCCCGCACCCACAGGCCCCGACTTGACGGCTTGGCGCCGTGAGGTGTCTGGATAGCCCCGTTCACCGGGCTGAGCCCGCACGACTTCCGCAAACTGATGACAGTGCTGCGTCGCGGGTGTGCTGACACGGGCCGCCCTGGCCGGCCGTGGGCCCGCCCTTCGAGGACCGGGTCCTGCTGGTCGCGGCCTACTGGCGCACCAGCCTGACGCCGCGGCAGCTCGCGCCGCTGTTCGGGGTGTCCAAGTCGGCGGCCGACCGCATCATCGACCACATCGGCCCGCTGCTCGCGCTCAAGCCGCGGTGACGCTTCCGCAAGGACACTGTGGTGATCGTCGACGGTCTCCTGGTCCCCACCCGCGACCACACGATCGCCGAGCAGTCCAAGAACCAGCGGTACTCCACCAGCCACCAGGTTGTCATCGATGCCCGCACCCGCCTGGTCGTCGCGGTCGGCCGACCCCTGCCCGGCAACCGGAACGACTGCAAGGCCCGGGAGGAGTCCGGCGCCAAGGACGCGGTCGGCCGGACCACGACGATCGCCGACGGCGGATACCCGGGCACCGGCCCGGTCATCCCGCACCGCCGGCCCAGGGGCGGCGACCTCACCGCGTGGCAGGCCGAGCACAACCCTGAACACAAGCAGGTCCGCGCCCGGGTCGAGCACGTCTTCGCCCGGATGAAGACCTGGAAGATCCTGCGTGACTGCCGTCTCAAGGGCAGCGGCGTCCACTACGCCGTGCTCGGCATCGCGCGCCTTCACAACCTCCTCCAGGCCGCGTGAGGCGGGCGACCGCCGAGCATCGGCCCGCCCCGCGAGACGCCCGAAGACCAATTACGCGACAGCCCTCAGCCGATGAGGAGTGGAGGAGGCCGCCAGCGGTCACACCGATGAGGCCGAGCACGACGGGCCACGGGGTGAGGCCGCGGGCGGCGCCGACGATCTGCTGGTTGCGGGTGACGGGGTCGGCGCGTGGGCGAGACCGCCGTTGGCGTGCCAGGCGGCCACCTGGTCGATTGCAGGCCGCCGTACGAAGGCGACGGCCGTGGGGCGTCAGCCGGGGCGGTGAGGCCGATGGCCGGTCAGCCGTTCGGCTTTCCGCTGCTGCCGGTGCGGG
>NZ_JBEYFP010000599.1:0-3730 GCF_040634455.1 Kitasatospora sp. NPDC007106 | reverse complement strand
TCGAGCTCGTCGACTACGGCGTCGTCGGCGACCTGTTCACCGTCCTGCCCCAGCTCACCGCCGAGGCCAAGGGCCGCTGACCCGACCGCGGCCCGGCCGTCCGGGCCGCGCGGGACCGCACGCAGAACGCCCGACCGGGCTTCCCGGTCGGGCGTTCCCGCGTCCTCGCCGCGGCCAGGACTCCGCGGTCAGGACTCCGCGGCCGGGTCGGCCTGCTCGATCTGCTGGATGAGGCGCTTGAGCTGGGCGACCTCCTCGCGGAGGGCGCGGTCGCCGGCCGGGGTGAGGGAGAGCCAGGTGCGGGCGCGTCTGCCCTCGTAGCCCTTCTCGATCTCGACCAGGCCGGCCTTCTCCAGGACGGCCAGGTGCTGGCTGAGGTTGCCGGCGGTGAGGCCGAGGGTCGTGCGCAGGAAGCCGAACTCGACGCGGCGCGCCTGGTGGGCGACGGTCAGGATGCCCAGCCGGACGCGTTGGTGGACCACGTCGTCCAGGCCGTTGACGGGATGCTGCTCGGGCTCGTCGCTCATGCCGCGCGGCGCCTGCCGGACAGCTCGGCCAGGCCGAACCCGAGGGCCCCGAGCAGCAGCAGCGCGCCGGGCACGCCGTAGCGGGGCAGCACGGACCAGGGCGAGGCGGCGTCGATCCCCGCCCAGCCGGTGGTGAGCGGGACCAGTTCGATCGCCAGGTACACCGCGGCGAGCAGCAGCAGTGCGCGGCTGCGCTCCACCCGGGCGAGCACGAGCAGCGGCAGTCCGACGGCTGCGGCGTTCCCGTTGAGGCGCTCGACGAACCTCGTCACCCCGGAGTCGGGGTCGAGGCGCAGACCCCAGAGGTCGACCGGGTCGCCGGGCTGCGGCACGCCCTGGCGCGTGCTCCAGTACGCGGTCGCGCTCACGACCCCGACCAGGACGATCCCGGTGAGGACGTACGGCCGGACGGGGGTGCCGACGCCCCGGTTGCGGGAGCGCCGGATGTAGAAGAACGCCGTCGCGGCGTAGGCGAGGGCGAGTCCGACGGGCCAGTAGACCGGCGAGCCCTGCTTGATCAGGGTGCAGCCGGCGCCTGCCGCGGCCTCGGCCGCCGGGCAGGGCACGGTCGAGACCTCGAAGGTGAGGCGGCCGACCAGGACGCCGCCCAGCGTGAGCAGGCCGAGCAGCAGCAGGGGGAACCAGGTACCGCGTTGCGCGGCACGGACCTTGCGGGTCAGGGCGTCGAGGCCGGCGAGGACGTCACGAGGGGTGCCCGACGACGGCACCGTGGCATCTGTCATGCAGTCAGCTTTGCATCACAAACCATTTTGGGCAAGAGACCTCACCCGGGGGCACCGGTCGGCGGGACTCACACCGGGCTCTCCCTTCCGCCCGCGAGACGGCGGCGCCACCAGCGATCGGGGCGCCACTGCCGCCGGTCGGCGAAGGGGTCCGGCAGGGTGCGCCGGAGGTAGGCGGCGTCCAGCACGGCCACCCGACGCCTCAGCTCCTCGCGGGCACCGCCGGGCAGCTCCCGCACGACCTCGTCGAGGACGTCCCGCGCGTGCCGCACGTCGTCGAAGGAACACCCGCGGCACGGGCACTCCGCGTCCTGCGGGTACAGGGGACGGCGTCCCGGCGACAGGGCGAAGTCCCGGTACCGCCGCAACGCCCACGCCGTGGCACCGGGGAACACGTAGTAGTCCGTCGAGAGCGCCTCGACACGATGCACCGCCAGGCTGGTGCGGGCCGAGAGCCAACGGATGCGGCCCTGCGGCGGATCGCCCCGGGCACGCGGGTCATGTCGTCGATCGGCGCGGAGCGCGCCGGGCCGCCTACGCGGCACGGGCCTTTCGGTCTGCGGTCACGCCCGCCATGATGCCGGAACCCCCGAGAACGGGACACCCCTCGGCCGGGCGCTTGTTACTCTTCCCGATCATGCGAGCCCTCTTCCCAGGATCCTTCGACCCGGTCACCCGAGGACACCGGGACGTTCTCCGCCGCGCCGCCCTCCTGTTCGACGAGGTCGTCGTCTGCGTGATGGTCAATCCGAGCAAGACCGGCCGCTTCCCCGTCGCCGAACGGCTGGACCGGCTCCGCGCGGCAGCAGCCGACCTGGGCAACGTCACCGTCGACTCGCACACCGGCGGCCTGCTGGCCGACTACTGCCGCCGAGCCGGAATCGACGTCGTCGTCCGCGGAGTCCGCGGCATCCACGACCTGGACCACGAGATGCCGATGGCCCGCATGAACCACCGACTGGCCGGAGTCGAAACGTTCTTCATCACCGCAGACCCCGCCCTGCGCCACGTCTCCTCCACCCTCGTCACCGCGATGGGTTAGACCTCGGGCCGGCGGCGTACCGCGCCAGGACGAGCTGTCGGCCCGTCTCCCGGACCAGGCACACCCGTTCCCCCCTGCTTCCGTTCAGTCGCGGCGGAGGCTCGCCTCGACGTCCCTGACGACGCGCCACATCGGGGTGCTGCGCTTGGCGATGACGACCACCACGTCGTCCTCCTCCTCTTCGACGGCCGGCTGGGCCTGCGGCTTGGCGGGCCAGGCGTTGCGGACGTACTCGAGGGCGTGGTCCACCTCGGCCTCGGCGTCGCCCTGGCCGTTGGCGCGCAGCCAGGAACGCAGGCCGTGGTTGTGCGCGGCGACCACGGCCGCGGCGACCACGTCGGCGCGCAGGGTGCCGTCCTTGCGGGCGGCGAACCGGCCGCGCAGGTAGTCGGCGAGGGTGCGCTCGTAGCGCCAGACCACGGAGAGTTCGTAGGCGCGCAGGCCCGGGACCTTCCGGGTGAGGCGGTAGCGCTGCACCGAGAACGTCGGGTTCTCGGCGTACATCCGCAGGACGAGCCGGGCGGCGTCGCAGACCTTGAGGACGGGGTCGTCGGTGTCCGCACTGTCCTGCAGGAAGGCCGTCATGTCGGCCAGGCACTGCTCGTGGTCGGGGAAGACCACGTCCTCCTTGGAGGGGAAGTAGCGGAAGAACGAGCGGCGGCCGACGCCGGCCAGGCCGACGATGTCGTCGATGGTGGTCTGCTCGTAGCCCCGGTCGAGGAAGAGCTGGAAGGCGGCCGCGATCAGGGAGTCGCGCATCGCGGGCTTCCCGGTGGTGGCCGCGGCCTCCCCCTCGGTCTTCTGCGGGTTGCTCATGCCGTGAACCTAGCACCAATCGCGCGGCAGGGCACTCAGTGCACTGCTGCGGAGGTACTCGGTGTTGCATATCACCCCGAGGCGGTGTCGATCCGCCGGACGGCACCGAGGACGTCCAGCACCAGCTCCGGGTCGGCGCCGTCCGGGGCGTGCACGGAGAGCCGGGTGACCAGGCCCGTGTACCGGCGGTGGATCTCCCGGGCGGCCTCGGCCGGCTCCCCCGCCACGGCGAAGGCGTCGAACACCTCGTCGTCGATCAGTTCGCCCATCTCCTTCCAGCGGCCGCGGACGGAGAGCGGGTGCAGCTCGTCGTGCAGGCCGCCCCAGCCGTGTGCCTCCAGCACGGGACGGTAGGCCGGGGTGGAGGCGTAGAAGGCGATCCGCTCGCGCACCCCGCGGACGCTGGCGGCCAGCTCCTCCTCGGTGCGGCCGGTGGCGGTGAGCACCGAGCCGACCACCTCGAAGGGGCGGGACGTCCACGGCTCGGCGGCGGCCTCCGCCGCGGCGCGGGCGGCGCGCACGGCGGGCAGCACCGTCCCGGCGAGGTGCTGCACCGAACTGAAGGGGTGACAGATCAGGCCGTCCGCGACGGCGCCCGCCGC
>NZ_JBEYFP010000598.1:0-3738 GCF_040634455.1 Kitasatospora sp. NPDC007106 | reverse complement strand
GCCCGGCGGCCAGGATCAGCGGGAAGCGCTCGCCGAGGCGGACCGTCCGCAGGTCGCCCTCGACGAAGCGCACCGCGGACTCGTCCAGGCCCTCGGCGGCGGCGTTGCGGCGGCCCTGCTCCAGCATCGAGACGGACAGGTCGACGCCGACGCCGCTGCCGGCGATCCGCACCGCGGGCAGCAGCACCCGGCCGGTGCCGGCCGCGAGTTCGAGCACCGGACCGCCGAACTCCTTCACGGTGGAGAGGAAGAACGGCAGGTCGAGCTTGTTCAGCCCGGCCCACAGGGTGTCGTACAGGTCGGCCTCGAAGAAGTAGTCGTCGTCGGCTGAGGGCTGGGGCGTCGTCCCGGTGGTCATCGGGTCTCCTCGGTCGTGGCGGTGGCGGTGGCGGTGGCGGTGGCGGTGGCGGTGGTGGCTGTACCGGTGTCGGTGGTGGCCGTGCTCGTGGCGGCGCGGGAGATCAGGGCCCGGATCTGCTCCTCGGAGAGGGCGGCCATCCGGGCGCGCAGGCGGCGGTCGGTCTCCTCCTGTGCGGCGGCCAGTGCGGGGTCGACGGCACCCACGGCGAGCCGGGCGACTGTCGGGAAGCGGAACAGCGCGTGCAGCGGCACCTCGACGGCGAAGGCGCGGCGCACCCGGCCGAGCAGCCGGGTCGCCAGCAGCGAGTGGCCGCCGAGCGCGAAGAAGTCGTCGTCGGCACCGACCTCGGACAGGCCGAACACCTCGGCCCACAGCGCGGCGAGCCGGGCCTCGGTGCCGGGCCGCGGCGCCCGGAACGGCGGGCGCAGCGCACCCGGGTCGGGCAGCGCCGCCCGGTCGACCTTGCCCGCCGGGGTCAGCGGCAGCGCGTCCAGCACCACGAAGCCGGCCGGCAGCATCGGCTCCGGCAGCCGCTCGGCGAGCCACTCCCGCAGCCCCTCCGGCGCGGCGGTGCCCCGGCCGGGCACGGTCAGGTAGCCGACCAGCGCGGCGTCGCCGCCGGCGGGGGAGTGCAGCACGACCACGGCCTCGGCGACGCCCGGGTGCTCCACCAGGCGGGCCTCGATCTCGCCCGGCTCGATCCGGTGGCCGCGGAGCTTGACCTGCCGGTCGGCGCGGCCGAGGAAGTCCATCCGGCCGTCGGTGCGCCAGCGGACGAGGTCGCCGGTGCGGTAGAGCCGGGCACCGGGTGGGCCCTGCGGGTCCGGGACGAACCTCTGCCGGGTGAGCTCCTCGGCACCCAGGTAGCCGCGGGCCAGGCCGGCGCCGCCCAGGTACAGCTCGCCGACGGCGCCGCGCGGCACGGGTGTGCCGTCCGCGGCCAGCACCCGGGCCACGACGTTGTCGATCGGCCGGCCGATGTCCGCCGGGCCTTCGCCGGTGCCCTCCGGGGCGACCTCGCCCTCGGTCGCGACCACCGCGTTCTCGGTGGGCCCGTAGTGGTTGACCACGGTGAACGGCAGACCGGGCCGCGGCCGGCGGCGCAGCAACTCGCCGCCGGTGAGCAGCGAGCGCAGCGGCAGCGCCGTGCAGCCCTCCTCGGCGAGCACCGCCTCGGCCAGCGGCGTCGGCAGGAAGGCGACGGTCGCCCCGGAGCCTGCCAGCCAGGCGGTCAGCCCGGCCGGGTCGGTGCGGACCGCCGCATCGACCACCGCGACCGAGGCCCCGGCGGCCAGGTAGGGCCACAACTCCCAGACGGCGGCGTCGAATCCCTGCGCGGCGAGCATGGTGCCGCGGTCCTCCGGGGTGATCCGGTGGCGGCGGTTGTGCCAGTGGCAGAGGTTGAGCAGTGCGCGGTGCTCGACCAGGACGCCCTTGGGACGCCCGGTGGAGCCCGAGGTGTAGATGGCGTAGGCGAGGTCGTCCGCGGCGGCGGGCCGGTGGTCGGCGTCCGAGGGCTCGCCGTCGGCAGGCTCGGCGGGCTCGGCGGCGGGCTCGGTGTCCGGGTGCTCGGCGTCGGTGAGCAGCAGGGCGGCGGCGGAGGCCGGCAGCCGGTCGGCGCACCGGGTGTCGGTGACGACCAGCGGGGTGCCGCTGTCGGCCAGCATGTGGGCGAGCCGGTCGGCCGGGTACTCCGGGTCCAGCGGCAGATAGGCGCCGCCGGCCTTCAGCACGGCGAGCAGCGCGCCGACCAGCTCCGGCGAGCGCTCCAGGCAGACCCCGACCAGGGTGCCGGGGCCGACCCCGCGGCCGGTCAGCCGTTCGGCCAACCGGTCGGCGTACGCGTCGAGTTCGCCGTAGCCGACGGTGCGGTCGCCCTGCACCACGGCCGGCCGGTCGGGCGCGGCGGCGGCGTGCCGGGCGACCAGCTCGTGCACCAGGTGCGCGGTGGGGTGCGGAACGGGGCTGCTGCCGAGCGCGGCGAGTTCGGCGGTCTCGGTGGCGCCGGGGGCGGCCAGGTCGGCGAGTGCGGCGGTCGGGTCCGCGGCGGCGGCGGTGAGCAGTGCGGTGATCGCGGCGAGCAGCCGCTCGGCGGTGGCCCGGTCGAACAGGTCGGTGCGGTGGTCGAGTTCGAGGCCGAGCGTGCCGTCGGGGAGCTCCCGGGCGAACAGGTCGAGGTCGAAGCGGGCCGCGCCCGGGTCGAAGGGGAACTCGCTCGCCCCGGCCGGTCCGAGGTCCAGCCGCGGCGGCGGGGTGGAGAGGTACGAGAGGGCGACGGACACCAGCGGCGGGCGGCTGAGGTCGCGGGTCGGCGCCACTGCCTCCACCAGCCGGTCGAAGGGCACGTCCCGGTGGTTCGCGGCGGCGAGCACCGACTCCCGCGTCCGGGCGAGGAGTTCGGCGAAGGACGGATCGCCGGAGAGGTCACCGCGCAGCGGCAGCAGGTCGACGAAGAACCCGGCGAGCCGTTCCAGTTCGGGCCGGTCGCGGCCGGCCATCGCACCGCCGACGGCGATGTCCGTGCCGCCCGTCCAGCGGGCCAGTACGGCCTGCAGGCCGGCGAGGACCGCCATGAAGAGGGTCGCCCCCTCGCCCTTGGCGGCCGAGCGCAGCGCGGCCGTGGCGGTGGCGGGCAGCACGGCGGACACCCGGGCACCGGTGAAGGCCTGGACGGCCGGTCGCGGCCGGTCGGTGGGCAGCTCCAGCGGGGCGAGCCCGGCGAGCCGCTCCGTCCACCAGCCGAGCGAGGCGCCGTCCCCGGTGGTGTCGCGTTGCGCCTCCCAGGTGGCGAAGTCGGCGTACTGGAGCGGGGGTTCGGGCAGCGGCGAGGGCTCGCCGCGGAGCAGCGCCGGGTAGATCGCGGACAGTTCCTCGCAGAGCACCGCGAGCGTCCAGTGGTCGGCGACCAGGTGGTGCACGGTGAGGGCGAGGACGTGGTCCTCCGCCGCCAGCCGCAGCAGTCCGGCCCGCAGCAGCGGTCCCTGCGCCAGGTCGAAGGGGACGGCGCAGTCGTCGGCGAGCAGGCTGCGCGCGGAGTCCAGGGTCTCCTGCTCGGAGCGGCCCGGGGTGAGCTCGGCGACGGGCAGGGCGAGCCCGGTGGCGGGCTGCGGGCACTGCACCGGTGTGCCGTCGGCGGTGGTGCGGAAGGCGGTGCGCAGCGACTCGTGCCGGACGAGCAGGGTGTCGAGGGACCGGCGCAGCACGGCGGTGTCCAGCGGACCGCGCAGCCGGAACGCGGTCGACACGTTGTAGGCCGCGGTGCCCGGGTACAGCTGCTCGACGAACCACAGCCGGCGCTGGGCGGCGGAGAGCGGCGCGGGCGCGTCCCTCGCCGGCCGTGGCGGGATCCGGTCGTCGGCCGTAGGGCCGCCGGCCGC
>NZ_JBEYFP010000597.1:0-3746 GCF_040634455.1 Kitasatospora sp. NPDC007106 | reverse complement strand
CCTGCACGAGGCCCGCTCCGGCCGGCTGGGCCACGACGAACGCATCGGGCACCTGACGCGCCCCCGCGGCTCGTGCGCCTTCTGCCCCCTGCTCGACATCGGCCCGTGCCCGTACGCCGACGTGCTCACGCCGCTGCCGGGAGGCGGCCCCGCCCTGCTCGCCGACGGACCGGCACCCGCCGGGGCGGAGAAACGCACCCAGCTGCGACTGCTCGACGGCATCACCGAACGGGCCGCACCCGTTGCCGAGGTCTGGGCGCACACCGACGACCGGGAGGACTGACGCCGCGACACCCCACCGGCGCCCTCCTCCGAAAGCGAGACCACGATGTCCGGCGGAGCCGACCCCGAGGGGACACCCGACAGGCAGTACCGCATCGCCGTCCACTTCGACACCGGCCGAGAGGCCGAGCGCATCGGGACGATCCCCGGGAGCGGGGCGCACCGCTACCGGGGGGTCGTCCTCACCGAGACCCCCGGGGCGCAACCCACCGGTCTCCCGTCCGACCGCGCCGACACGGTCGAAGCCGTCCGGATCGGCAACCCGGCACCCGACACCTGCACGACCAAGGTGCTCGCGCAGAACACGCCCTTCCCCCGCAGGGGTACGCGGTGTGCGCCGCCGGCCCGACCAGCGAAGAGGAGTTGACGACACCATGAGGATCGCCGCGATCGGCGGCAACGCCCTGCACGCCCCGCCCCACACCCGCACCGCGCTGACGTCCGCCTACGTCCAGGGTGCCGACGTCCTCGTCTTCGACGTCGCCGTGACCGCCGACGGACGCGTCGTCCCCGGCTCCGACCGGGGCCTGCCCCGCCAGGCCGACTCGACGGCCTCCGTCGGCGAACTCACCCTCACCCGGCTCCGCGCGCTCGACCTGGGCGCGACCTTCAAGCCGCGCGGCTCCCCGGACTTCCACTACCGGCCCCCGGGCCACGCGCCCGTCCGCATCGAAGCGCTCGACGACCTCCTCGACGCCCTGCCCGACGAAGTCACCTACGTGGTGCGGGTGAGCACCGGCGGCGCGGACACCGTCGCCGCCGTGGTGGAGATCTTCACCCGCCGCACCGCCACCACCCGCCTCGTTGTCGCCGCCTCCGACCCCGAACTGCTGCGCCACGCCCGCAAGCTCGACGCCCGCGTGGGCACCGCGCTGACCGGACCCGCGCTGGACGGCCCCGCCGTCAGCCCCGACCCGGGCCTGCTCGGCACGGTCCTCCAGGACGGGGCCCTCGACCTGGTCCTGGCCGGCCTCGACGACCTGATCGGCCCCGACGGCCGGCCCACCGGCCTCGCCCTCCGGCTCGACGCGGCCGAACGCTCGGGAGACGTACGGCTCGGCGTGCTCGTCCTGCCCCGTACCGAGCCGGGCCCCGACGACCACGCGCTCGCCGCCGCGCAGCCGTACGCGTGGGCCGTCGGGACCGACTCCACCTTCGACACCGCCCGAGCCCTCCGCCCCGGCACCCGCCGGCTCGACGAGACGTTCGCCGGGACCCACACCGACACCAGCCGCTTCGCACTCGGCTACGCCAAGGCCAATCCCCACTGCCACGTCTTCCAGGACGACGGCATCCACGTCCGCATCACCCCGTACCCGGGCGACCCGCAGCCGCCCCTGCCCGCCGACCCGGTCGAGCGCCGCCTCGCCGAGCTGGAGGAGCGCACCTGGTACGCCCTCGGCGACTGGCCGTTCTACAGCGGCGGCGGCTTCGGCGTGATCCACGGTCTGCGCGGGGACTTCGCCGCCGAGGTGCGGATCGACTCGGCCGTGGCGGCCCAGGCCACCATGTGCGAGATGGCGGTGGTCAACGCCGACCCCGGCACGCACCACCCGCCGTACGACGAGGACGGCTCGCCGCGGTTCCCGCGTTCCTTCCGCGACAAGGACGCCTTCTACGACCCCCACGGCGCCCCGCCGTTCGTCGGCGCCGAACACGACGAGGACGACGGCTACCGGATCAACTGGAACCTGGGCACGCTGTACGACACCAACCAGTACGGGCCGCCCGTCGGCGACGGCCGTGTGCTCGCGGCCCGGCTGCGGCTGGAGCGGCGCGGCGCCTACTTCGCCGCGTACACCCGCAACGACGTCGACGCCCACGACTGGGTGTGCGTCGGAACGGTGCGCAACGACTCGATGAACGAGACCGTGCACCTGCGGTGCTCCGGGAAGCGGTGGCGCCAGGAGGACCCGGCCGATCCGACGCGCTACATGCCGATACCCGCCAACGAGTTCGTCTTCCGGGACCTGCGGATCACCTGCTACTTCTGAGCGCGCCGCAGGCCGGTTCCCGAGCGGGTGGAACCGGCGCAGCCGGCGGATGCCACCCGTCCGGCCGATGCACCGGGCCGTACACCCGTCGATCATGGATGGCATCGTCCGCGCGCAGTCGCACGCGTCCTCGGAGGAGCAGCCATGCCAGCGCCCGACGCAGCACCGGAGCAGCCGACGCCGGAGGACGCACCCGGCCGGGCACCGGCCGACACGGGCGATCCCTCCCCTCCGGACGTCCGCCCGCTCATCGGCCGCGACGAACCGCTGCGTGTGCTGGCCCGCGCCGTCGAGGCCACCACCCGGGGCGTCCCCGGGTTCGTCGAGATCCTCGGCGAACCCGGCATCGGCAAGACCCGGCTGCTCGGCGAACTCGAGACCTCGGCCCGGGCCCGCGGCCTCGCGGTGCTCTCCGGCCGGGCCGCCGAGTTCCAGCACGAGGTACCGCTCGCGGTCGTGGTGGACGCCCTCGACGACCACCTGCGGACCCACGCGACCCGGCTGCGCGGCAAGCTTCCCGGACCGGTCCTCGACCGGCTCGCCGCGATCTTCCCCGCCCTCGAAGCCACCGCCCGCGCGGTGCCGGGGGTGGACCCGGTGGCCGCCGACCGGTACCGGGGATTCAGTGCCGTACGAGACCTGCTCGACGTGCTGGCCGCACCGTCCGGGCTGCTCGTCGTCCTCGACGACGTGCACTGGGCCGACGAGGCGTCGGTCGAACTCGTCGACCACCTGCTGCGCCACCCGCCGTGCGGACGCGTCCTGATCGCCATGGCCTACCGCACCGCACAGGTCCCGCCCCGGCTCGCGGCCGCGCTCCAGCACGCCGGCACCTCGCGCACGTCGGGCCCGGGCACCGGCCGGGGCCCCGTACGCCTCCACCGGATCGCCGTCCGGCCCTTCGACGCCCGCGAGGTCGAGGAGTTCCTGACCGTCCTCGCACCGGGCGTCTCCGGCGATCGGACCGCGACGGCCGAGGCGGGTGTCGTCGGCGTCTTCGGCGGGGGCGACGTCCGGGGGCCGTTGCCGTGTCCGGCGCGGTCCCGCAGGCTTCACGCCGCCAGTCGGGGCAACCCCTTCTACCTGGAAGCCCTCGTCCGCGGCGGCCCCGGGACCGGCGGCTCCGACCCCGATCCCGACCCCGACCCTGATTCCGACCCCGACCCCGAGCACTCCGGCCCGCCTGCCGTGCCCTCGCCCGTTCGGATGGCTCTCGCGGCCGAACTCGACGCCCTGCCCGCCGACGCCCTGCTCGTCGCCCGCGCGGCGGCCGTCGTCGGCGACGATTTCGACCCCGGCCAGGTCGCCGTCGCCGCGCGCATCTCCCGCGTCCGCACCCTCGACGCCCTGGACGAGCTCGCCGCGCGCGACGTGGTCCGCGCGGCTGCCGGAACGGGCCGGTTCGGTTTCCGGCACCCCCTGGTCCGGCACGTCGCCTACTCCTGCGCCCCGGCCGGCTGGCGGATCGAG
>NZ_JBEYFP010000596.1:0-3753 GCF_040634455.1 Kitasatospora sp. NPDC007106 | reverse complement strand
CTCTCGGCCTGGCTGTGGCCGGCGCCGCCGCCGCCGGGGCGGGGCCGGGACACGGGTGTCCCGGCCCGGCCCCAGGCGCCCGACCGGCCGCCTCCAGGTGCAGGTATCGCGGGCGCTATTCGCAGGCGGTTCCGTCGCCGTCACGGTCCAGCTTCCTGCTGTAGCCCGGATCCCCCCGGTGGAGGGGTGCCTTGCCGGCGGCCCGGACCGCTGCGCAGTTCTCGTAGTAGGCACTGCCCGAGCCGCCCGAGGAGGAGCCGCCGCTCGAGGAAGAGCCACCGGACGAGGACGAGCCGCTGGTGGAGTCGTCGTCGGTCACGGCCGGCGGTGTCGGGTCGGGGTGCAGGCGGGTGAACTCGGTTGCCGGGCAGGCCGTGCCGGGCGCCGTGACCTTGAGGTGCGCCGTGACGGTCTTCGGGTACTCGAGTTCCTTGCCCTCCTTCGGGTCCTGGAAGCAGACGGTCCAGTCGCCGACGCCGGCGGGGAGGGTGACGTCGAGGTAGGCGCTGCCGGCCTCGACCGCCTTGAGCTGCAGCGGCCCCAGCGTCTCGGACGCCTTCGCGAAGGTCTGGCCGACGACCGCCGGCATCTTCGGATAGGGGATCGGCTCGCCGTCGTGCGCGGGGCAGGGCCACTCGACACGGACCACACCGAAGTCGAGCGAGGGCGTCCTGCCCGCCTTCGCGGCCGTCACGGTCTGGAAGCACACCTTCCAGTTGTCGTCGTCCCACTGGCCCGCGCTCTTGTCGGAGGCGTCGTGCGAGGTGGCGTCGTACCCGGCCTTGCTCGCCGCGGACTTGGCCGACTTGAGGTTCTGGCCCACGAAGCTCGGCGGTGCGGCCGGCGTCGGGCTCGCCGGCGCAGCAGTGGCCGGCGTCGCCGCGGCCACCGGCTTGGCGTCGCCCTTCGGGTCCTGCGGCGGGTCACCCATGAAGGGTGTGAAGAACCAGATGCCGGCGAGAACGGTCGCCACGACCTTCTGCGGCCGGCTCCAACGGCTGCGCCATGCGAGCGCGATGCCGCCGGGCGGGAAGAGGAACAGGGTCACGATGATCAGAGCCGGGTGCTGCCACCACCGCCTGGCCGGCGCCGGCGCCGGCGGCTGGGGGTACGGGTACGGGTAGGGCGGCTGGTGCGGGTACGGCGGCTGGCCGTAGGCCGGGGGCTGCCGGGGATAGCCGTAGCCGTGGTCGGGCGGCGGGGGTTGCGTCATGGCTGGTCTCTCCGCGAACAGTTGGCTGAGCGGTGATCAACCTACACAGATCGTCCAAGTTTCTACAGCCCCCGGTGTGTCAGCTGTGACGGTCGCGTGTTCGAGGACCGGCACGCCGATGAGTGCGACCGGCTTCCCGCTCACCTCCGGCGCCGTCGGCCTGCACCGGGCGCGGGCGGCAGTGGGTCAGGGGTCGACCGAAGGGCGCACCGCGTGCGGTCTGCGGCGGGCGCTGCGAGGCGGATCCGCTGTTGACGGAGCTCGGCCTGCTCGACGAACTGACGCTGTGGATCCACCCGGTGGTCGTCGGCCAGGGCAAGCGCCTGTTCCCCGAGGGCTCCAGCGCCGCCGCCTGGACGCTCGCCACCACCACCGCCTTCAGCTCCGGTGCCGTCGTCCTCGACCACCGCAAGAGCGACCGGCTGTAGCCGCGGCCACCCGGTCCGCCCGCACCTTCCCCCGCACTGCCGCCGGGTCCGATGTGCGTCAGGAGCCGGGGCTGATCCGGCGTGCGAGACTCGGCGACCGGCGGATCCGGACGAGTCCCCCACGTCACCGACGGCGGGCACCGGGTGTCGTTCGGAAGACTCCCACTCTCGACTGCCGGGGCCGACGGGCCGTCCAGGGCCCCGAACCTCGGGGTGCAGGTGGCCGGTGCCGAGGGGTCGCCGACCCCCTGTCCCGTCCTGGGCCGGTACGGCGGTTACCGAATCTGCATGCAGGGCCGACGGTTCGGCATCGACATGTAGTGACCGGCGTCGAAGCCGCCGACGTTCAGGGCCGAGACACCATGGCTGCCACCCGTGCCGTAGCCGAGGTCGGTGAGCCGGCGGCAGAGCGCCAGCGCGTCCTCGGGGGTGGTGTCCTCCGTCACGTGGATCGTCAGGGCCTGACCTCCTCCCACAGCGCCCGCGGCTTCGGGCGGAGGCGCGAGCATCTCACCGTCCAGGACATGGGGCAGACAGCGCACGTCGTCCGGAAGGCCTGTGGTGGAGCCGCCCATCCAGCTCGATGTGGGATGCGGCGATGCGCAGGCCTTCGGTGCCGGAGAGCCCTGCGGGCTCACCGACATCACCGGTTCGCTGCTCTCCGCGCTCGACGCGGCCTGACCATCGGCAGCCGAGGAACATCCGGCCAGCATCAAACCGGCCAGCACGGTGCCTGCCACCGCGAGTCTCATCGCAACAACCCCCCAAGATCGTTTCCACTCTAGTGGCCAGGTCAAGCCACTTGTCGTCCCGGCGGACAGCCGGTTGCCATGGAGATCCAGGGATTACCGGTCACCGCACACGGCCTCGCGGTCCACGGACCACGCGGACCCGTCTTCGAGGACGTGGACCTGGAGGTCCCCTCGGGCGGCCTGCTCGTCGTCCACGGCCCGGGTGGCTCCGACGGCACCACCCTGCTGTGGCGAGGCCGCGCCACCGCTTGAGCTCGTTGATGCACCATGCGACGGTGTCACGCCGTTTGTAGGCCTCGCGGTCGAAGCCGGGCGGCCGCCCGCCGCGTGGGCTTCTCCTCGCCGCACCAGCCGGTCGGCGGGTCTCCCACGGCCGTGATGGACCAGCGGCCGGTCCGGGACACGTCGTGCCGGTCTTCCGGGGGTCCAGGACGTGACGCGGCTGACGCCGTGACAACGGGCGGACGGCGGAGTGCCGTTCGCGGCTCCGGCCCCAGCGGCCCGTGCTGCGCCGCTGCCGCGGTGGGCGGGGAAAATCGCTTTTCCGTGGGCTGAGCAGGTGATAGACACCCCGGGTGCATAACACTCTCGATTTCTCCGACCTCCTGCGGCTGATTGACGAACGGTCGAGCGCGTTCCGCGCCGCGGTCGCCTCCGCGCCCGACCTCGACGCGCAGGTGCCGACCTGCCCCGAGTGGACGCTGTTCGACCTGGCCCAGCACCTGGGTGGTGGCGACCGCTTCTGGGCCGCCATCGTCGGTGCGGGCCCCGCCGACGCCCCGCCGGACGGGGCCGCCGCCGAGCGGGCCGCCCTGGTCGTGCCGCGGGAGCGCGAGGCCCTGGTGGCCTGGCTGAAGGAGTCGACGCAGCTGCTGCTGGGTGCGCTGCGGGAGGCGGGCCCGGACGCCGGCTGCTGGGCGTGGTGGAGTGCCCTGCAGACGCCGCGGACCTCCGGCGGGGTCGCCCGGCACCGGGTCCAGGAGAGCGCGGTGCACACCTACGACGCCCGGCTCGCCGCGGGCGCCCCGCAGCCGCTGCCGGCCGAGGTGGCCCTCGACGGTGTCGAGGAGTTCCTGTTCACCTGCGTCGCGACGCCCAGCGCCTGGCCGCACAAGCCCACCGCCTTCGACTTCCACGCCGCCGAGGGGCGCTCCTGGCGCCTCACGGTCGACGGCGACGGCGCCCGGACCACCCGTCTGCCCGCCGCCGGCGGCGAGGGCCCGGACGCAGCCGGTGTATCCGCCCACGCCACGGCCGGTGAGCTGATCCTCTTCCTCTACGACCGTGTCCCGGCGGACTCCTTGCGGATCGACGGCGACGCAGGGCTGTTCGACCTGCTCCGCGCCTGGGAGCCGGAGGA
>NZ_JBEYFP010000595.1:0-3754 GCF_040634455.1 Kitasatospora sp. NPDC007106 | reverse complement strand
GGCGTCGAACTCGACGGACCGGGCCGCGGCATAGGTCCGCTGCACGGCGAGGTCGTCCGCCAGCGGCGCCCCGGTGGGTGCGATGATCAACGGCATCAGCCCGGCGTCGCGTGCGGCTTCCCGCAGCTGCCGCACCACGCCCACGTCGCTGGTGGTGGCGGTGAGGATGCCGAGCACCCGGCCGGTGGCCGGCCACCGCTGCCCGACCTGGGACAGGGCAGGGCTCGGCGCCACCTCGACCTGGGCGCCGGCCGGCGCCTGGGGAGCAGGCAGGCCGAGCCCCTGGGCGACCTCGCGGCAGAGCACCTCGTCGACCCTGGCCAGGACGGTCAGGACCCGCTCCTTGATGGCCTGCTCGTAGACCTTGGACAGTTCGAAGGTGTAGGCGGCGATGACGTGTTCGCGCTCGACGGGGCTCAGGCTGAGCCAGAACAGGCGCGGCTGGCTGAAGTGGTCGGCGAACGTCGCGGGCGCCTCGCGGACCTTGGCCGCGGCGGCGATCGGAACCGGGTGTTCGATGAAGGCGTGCTCGCCCGGCCCGGCGAAGAACGGGCAGCCGCCGTCCAGCGAGTTCGGCTTGTAGGGGGCGACGCCGGAGTGCACGGCGTCCTGGTGGAAGCCGTCGCGCAGCATGTCGTTGACGGGGGCGTGGGGGCGGTTGATCGGGATCTGCGCGAAGTTCGGGCCGCCGAGCCGGGTGATCTGCGTGTCAAGGTAGGAGAACAGCCGGCCGGCGAGCAGCGCGTCGTCGGTGACGTCGATGCCCGGGACGAGATGGCCGGGGTGGAAGGCGACCTGTTCGGTCTCGGCGAAGAAGTTCGTCGGGTTGGCGTTCAGGGTGAGCACGCCGATCGGCTGAACCGGGGCGAGCTCCTCGGGGACGATCTTCGTGGGGTCGAGCAGGTCGATGCCTGCGAACGTCTGCTCCGGGGTGTCGGGGAAGGTCTGGATGCCGAGCTCCCACTCGGGGAAGCTGCCGGCCTCGATGGCGTCCGCGAGGTCGCGGCGGTGGAAGTCCGGGTCCATGCCCGCGATCAGCTGTGCCTCCTCCCAGACCAGGGAGTGCACGCCGGCCTTCGGCTTCCAGTGGAACTTCACCAGCGTGCTTGCGCCCTCCGCGTTGACGAGGCGGAACGTGTGGACGCCGAAGCCCTCCATCATGCGGTAGGAGCGGGGAATCCCCCGGTCGGACATGTTCCACAACGTGTGGTGGGTGGCCTCGGTGTGCAGGGACACGAAGTCCCAGAACGTGTCATGGGCGGACTGCGCCTGCGGGATCTCCCGATCGGGGTGCGGCTTGGCGGCGTGGACGACGTCGGGGAACTTGATCGCGTCCTGGATGAAGAACACCGGGATGTTGTTGCCGACCAGGTCGAACACGCCCTCGCCGGTGTAGAACTTCGTGGCGAAGCCGCGGGTGTCCCGGACCGTGTCGGCGGAGCCGCGCGAGCCGAGAACGGTGGAGAACCGGACGAACACCGGCGTCTCGGCCCCTTCTTGGAGGAAGGCGGCCTTGCTGACGCCGGTGGCGGTGCCGTAGCCGCGGAACACGCCGTGGGCGGCCGCGCCCCGGGCGTGTACGACACGCTCGGGGATCCGCTCGTGGTCGAAGTGCATGATCTTCTCGCGCAGGTGGTGGTCCTGCAGCAGCACCGGACCGCGCGGGCCGGCCTTCAGCGAGTGGTCCGAGTCCGGCAGCCGAACGCCCTGGGCGGTCGTCAGGTAGCCGCCGTTCTGCGAGGCCGCGTCCGCGGGCGCGCCGGTGTCCCGTCCGGCGGCGGACAGCGGGGCGGGCGCCAACTGATCCGGCTTCGGGGGCAACGGCGCCCTCGGTTCGGTGGGCTCCGCCACCTGCGGCGGCTCGGTGCTCGGCGCGCCGGGCATCCGCGGTCGCTGGCCGGACGGAATGCCTTCCGCGGCCTCCACCACTCTGTCCACGATCTTCTTCATCGGTCCGGGCTCCGCCACGTCGTCCTCCTCGGGGGCTCCTCTAACCCATGCCGGGTAACCCCGGATCCCCGCCGCCAAACGACTCGCCGCGCAAACGAGTGGTCCGGAGCCCCGCACCCGAGCGCGCACCATGGCGTCTCCTGCCCGCCCCGGCCCGCAGGTGAGCTCCGGCGCAGGTGCCGGTGTCTGCGAGCGCCCGGTAGGGCCGGGCCGACTACACCTTGCCCTCGTGGATGTCGCGGCGCACCACCGTGGCTCCGGGCTCGGACCCGGATGTCGCGGCCCGGTGCCGGTGCCGGCCCTTGCCACGCCGTGCGGCCGGGTGGCCGACGCTGGTGGTGCCGTCCCGGGTCAAGCCGCAACGGTGAGGTCGGCCCGACCGAACAGCAGCGCGTAGCCGCGGGGCAGCCGGGCGAGCAGTCGGTCGGTCAGCTCCTCGCCCGCCACGTCGGTGAGGGCGGCCAGGACGGCGGAGGTGTCCCAGCGGGCACAGGCGAGACTGGTGTGCAGGGCGCGGGCGACGGCCTCGACGAAGGCCGGGGCGGTGGCCGGTTCGGGCAGCGGGATCTGCGAGGCGAGGACGGCTCGGTCCCGCTCCGGAAGGAGGGCGGCGAGGTCGCAGCGCTCCTCACCGGCGAGCTGGGAGCCGAGGACGGCCAGGACGGTGTCGAGGACGCGCTGGGCTTCCTCGTCGTCGCTGTAGCGGCCGAGGGTACGGACCTGCTGGAGGAGGAGGCGGTGCCGGGTCATGGGCGGTGGCCTTCCGGGAGTGGGTGCCTGCGAGCGGTGGGCGGCGGGCACTCGGCTTGTTCAGGGGCGTTGGCCGGGCTGGGGGCGGCCGAAGAGGATGTCGTAGCCGGGCGGCAGTTGCAGCAGGACGCGTTCGGTGAGGTCGTCGCCGGCGGCGTCGGCCGCGGTGCTCAGGACGGCGCCGATGTCCCACAGCGCGGTGGTCTCGGTGGCGCCGTCGATCCAGGCGGCCGTGGCGCGCACGAAGCGGTCCGGGTCGAGCGGTTCGGCGGCCTGCAGCGGGTTGAGCAGGATCAGGGCGAGGGTCTCGGGCAGGCGGGCGGCCAGCTCTGCGCGCACGTCACCGACCAGGTGCGCGCCGAGCAGGGCCAGCACGACACGCGCCGCCCGCTCGGCGTCGTCGGTGGTGTCGTATTCACCGCGCTCCCGGACGCGGTCCAGGAACGCTTCCCATCGAAGAGTCACCATGGGTCTCTCCTCGTTGCGTGCAAGCGGCCGTACCGACGGCGGGTCTGTGTTCCACGGCGAAGTAGCCGTCGAGGCCGGTGAGACGGAGCAGCCCGACCACGCACGGCCCGGCTCCCCGCAGGACGAGTCGGCGACCTTGTCGGCCGGCCGGGTCGCGGGCCGCCACGAGCGCGCCCAGGGCTGCGCAGTCGATGAACGTAGCCTCCGAGAGGTCGAGCACGACGTCCCGATCGGCCTGCAGTGTCCGCGCCGGGATGCGGCGCTACTGCGGGGCGGTGGCATCGTCGATGTCGTCCTTCACCGTCACAACGGCGGCGCGGTCGAGCTGGGCGTGTCCCACCTCTACGGCCCGCCCTGAGCCCACCGGTGCGGCCGGGTGTGGGCCGTGGGTGCCGGTGCCCCGCGTCGGCGGGGGGAGAGACCTTGCGGGACACCGGCGTCCGGGGCGGTTCGGGTGGGTCAGGCCTGGATCTGCTTGCGGCCGCCGCCGTGGCTGATCGCGATCTTCCGCGGCTTGGCCTTCTCCGCGACCGGGATCTTCAGCGTCAGCACGCCGGCGTCGTAGTCGGCGCTGATCCCGGCGGGG
>NZ_JBEYFP010000594.1:0-3754 GCF_040634455.1 Kitasatospora sp. NPDC007106 | reverse complement strand
GGCTGCGCGGCCGCGCCGCCGAGGGCCGTCCGGGCGCGGCCGCCGTCCTGGCGCTGGCCGACCGCCTCACCCGCTGAAGGCCCGCACCCGTCCCCGCACGCCTCACCCCCGTACGCCTCACCCCCGTACGCCTCACCCCCGCACGCTTCACCCCCACCCGAGGAGCCATCAGATGGCACAGCTGTCCGTCGTCGACGACACCCTGATCGTCGAGGTCGAAGGACTCGACAAGCTCTGGGCGCTGAAGAGCCGTCTGGAGATCCCGCTGGCGAACGTCCGCGGCGCCACCGCCGACCCCGGCATCGTCCACGAGTCCAAGGGCATCAGGATGGGCGGCACCCACCTGCCCGGCGTGATAACCGCCGGGACCTTCCGCTCCCAGGGCGAGTGGGTGTTCTGGGACGTGCACAACCCGGCCGGGGCCGTCGTCGTGGAACTCGCCGACGAGCGCTACAGCCGCCTGGTCGTCGAGGTCGCCGACCCGCGCGCCGCCGTCGCCCTGGTCGAGGCCGCGATGCGTGCCCACGCCGCCGCCCGCCCCGGTTCGGTCTGACCGCCACCTGCCGGGCCCGGCACGCCCGGTGCGGTGCCCCCCGACGGGCGATGGCTAGGGTGGGCCCGTCCGACCGGCCCGCACCTCCGGAGCGTCCGTGCTTCATCTGCGCCTGATCGTTCCCGCCGACCTGCGCGACCAGGTCCTGCAGACCCTCGACGACTGCGTTGGTGCCACCCACGTGGTGCTCCTGCCCGATTCGGCCGTCCGACCCGCGGGCGACGTGGTGCTCTGCGACGTCGCCCGCGAGGCCGCCGACGAACTGCTCGGCGCGCTGCGCACCCTCGGGTTGGCGGACCGCGGCGCGATCAACGTCGAGGAGGTCGCCCTGACGATCTCCGCCGCCGCCGACCGGGCGGAGGAGGAGGCGCCCGGCGAGGGCGCCGACGCCCTGGTCTGGGAGTCGGTCTCCGAGATCACCCACGAGGAGTCCACCCTCACCGTCGTCTATCTGGCCTTCCTCACGGTGGCCACGATGCTCGCGGCCTGCGGGGCCGTGCTGGACAGCGCGATCCTGGTCGTCGGCGCGATGGCGGTCGGGCCGGAGTTCGGCCCGCTGGCCGGCCTGTGCGTGGCGCTCGTCCAGCGCCGCGGGCGGCCGGCCCTGCGGTCGCTCAACGCCCTGCTCGTCGGGTTCGCGGTGGCCATGGTGCTCACCGTCGGCTTCTGCTTCCTGATGGACCAGTGGGGGCTGTTCACCAAGGAGATGTTCGAGGCCAACAGGCCGAACACCTCGTTCATCTGGAAGCCGGACGCCACCTCCTTCGTCGTGGCGCTGCTGGCCGGTGTCGCCGGGCTGCTCTCGCTCACCTCGGCGAAGGCCGGGGCGATGGTCGGGGTCGCCATCTCGGTGACCACCGTGCCGGCCGCCGCCAATGCCGCCGCCGCGGTGGCCTACGGCGACTACGCGCAGGGCCGGGGCTCGGCCGTGCAGCTCCTGCTGAACATGCTGGGGATCGTCGTCGCGGGCGTCGCCACCCTGGTGGTGCAGAACGTCGCCTGGAAGGTCGTGCGGGCCCGCGGCCGAGCCGCCGCCCGGGCCGTCAGACGGTGATCCCGTCGTCGTCCGCGGTCGCCGCCCGGCGGCGGGACGCGGACGGAGCCGGAGCGGCCGGGGCCGTGGGCACGGTCGGGCCGCCGTCCCCGGGCACCCGGGCGACCGCCCGCCACCACAGGGTCGGCGCCGGCGGGTCGGCCGGCTCGAACGGCGCACCCGGCCGCGGCACGGCGAACCGCACGCCCAGCGCCTGCGCCGCCGTCACCGTCCGCTCGGCCGGCTCCTCCCACGGGTGCGGCGCCAGGTTGAAGGTGCACCAGTGGATCGGCAGCATCAGCCCGCCGTCCAGGTCCAGGTGCGCCCGCACGCCTTCCTCGGGCGTCATGTGCACCTCGGGCCAGAAGTCGCTGTACGCGCCGATCTGCACCATCGTCGCGTCGAACGGTCCGAGCCGGCCGCCGATATCGGCGAAGCCGGGGAAGTAGCCGGTGTCCCCGCTGTGGAACAGCCGGTGCTCGGAGCCGGCCACCACCCAGGACGCCCAGAGCGCGTACGGGTGGGTGCGCGGCCCGCGGCTGCAGTAGTGCCGGGCCGGCGTGGCGGTCAGGGTCAGCCCCGCCACCTCGGCCGACTCCCACCAGTCGAGCTCCACGATCCGCTCCGGCGGCACGCCCCAGTGCTCCAGGTGCGCACCCACCCCGAGCGGGACGGCGAACACCGCGCCGCTCGCGTCCAGCGCCTTGATCGTCGGCATGTCGAGGTGGTCGTAGTGGTCGTGCGAGACCACCACCACGTCCACCGGGCCGAGTTCGGCGAGGCCGATCGGCATCGGGTGGAGCCGCTTGGGGCCCGTCCAGGAGAACGGCGAGCAGCGCTCACCCCAGACCGGGTCGAACAGCACCCGGCGGCCGTCCAGCTCGGCGAGCACGGTGGCGTGGCAGAGCCAGGTCAGCCGCAGCCCGGAGACGGGCGGCGCGGCCAGGTCGATCGGGCGCAGCAGGTGCAGCGGGACGGGGGCGGCCGGCAGCCGGCGGGCCCGATCGCCGGTGAGCTGGGCCCGGCTGACCGACAGAGGCGACGCGCCGTCGACGAGCCGCCTGGTCGGGACGGGGTTCTGGAAGGCCCCGTCGCGGAACTGCGGCGAACGCCGGACGCGCTCCAGCCGCTCGCCCGTCGGATCGGCCCCGAAGGCGTCCGTCCGGATCCGGTGCCAGGTGCGGCGCGGCAGTCGTCCGATGCCTCCGCCGTCGGTGAACGAGGTGCCGAACTGTGCGGCGAGGGCGGCTGCGCGGGAGATCCAGGGGACGGAGCTGGGCACGGCACCTCCACGTCGGGACATCCGTACGGCGGTGGCCGTCCGGCGTCCGCGGTCGCGAAAGCCGGCAGGCCGGACGCGTACGGGTGGGGCCGCTGGGGCTCCGCTGCCGTACGACGACCGTCGAAACCGGACACTACCCCTCCTGGCCCGTGCGGGCCCGGCCGAAACATGATCGGGCGAGCCGTTCGGCGGACCCGCCGGCCGGGCCCCGGACACGCCGGGACGGCCCCGCCGCCCGGCGGGGCCGTCCGGGTGCGGAGGATCAGGCCGCGTAGAAGCGGGTGATCGTCTCGGCGACGCAGTGCGGCTTGGGGCTGCCCTCACTGGTGATGGTGAACCGCACCAGCGCCTGCACCCCGCCGGGGACCTCGTCGGCGGAGAGCAGCTCGGCGGTGGCCCGCACCGCCGTGCCGACCGGCACCGGCGACGGGAAGCGGACCTTCTCCGAGCCGTAGTTGAGCGCCATCTTGATGCCCTCGACGCCGTAGCACTCCTTCGCCAGCACCGGGATCAGCGACAGCGTGAGGTAGCCGTGCGCGATCGTCCCGCCGAACGGGCTCTCCTTGGCGCGCGCCGGGTCGACGTGGATCCACTGGTGGTCGCCGGTGGCCTCGGCGAACAGGTTCACCTGCTCCTGGCCGATGGTGTGCCACTCACTCGTGCCGAGCTCGGTGCCGACCGCGGCTTTCAGGTCGGCCAGCGAGGCGAAGGTCGTCAAGGTGCGCTCCAGGTGGGGTCGGGCTCCGGTCCCCACGGCTGCGTCCGGCGGGGACAGTCGGAGAGTATGCCTACCGACCGGTCACTTGTCAGCGGGGGCCGGGCGCGCCGCGGCGGTGGCACCGACCGCGCGCAGCCGCCGCCCGCCCACCAGCTCCGGGGTCAGCGC
>NZ_JBEYFP010000593.1:0-3762 GCF_040634455.1 Kitasatospora sp. NPDC007106 | reverse complement strand
CAGGTGGTGGCGCCGTGGTCGGCCGCGGCCACCTCGAAGGCGCAGCGGGTCCGGGTGGAGCTCTTCTCGAAGATCAGCGCGAGACGGCGGCCGGTCAGCCGCGGGACCTCCGTGCCGGCCCGCTTGGCGGCCTTCAGCTCGGCGGCGAGGTCGAGCAGGTGGTGGATCTCGGCCGCGGTGAAGTCGAAGTCGGTCAGGTAGTGGCGGCCGTTCAGGTTGACGGTCATGGCGGGTTCGTCCTCCGTGTGGGTCAGTCGACGGGATCGCGCTGGATCGGGCAGCTCATGCAGCGGGGGCCGCCGCGGCCGCGGCCGAGCTCGGAACCGGCGATGGTGACGATCTCGATGCCCTGCCTGCGCAGGTGGGTGTTGGTGGTGGTGTTGCGCTCGTAGCCGACGACGACGCCGGGCTCGAGGGCGAGGAAGTTGCTGCCGTCGTCCCACTGCTCGCGCTCGGCGGCCCGGGCGTCCTGCTCGGCGGAGAGGAGGCGGACCTTGTCCACGCCGAGCGACTCGGCGAGGGAGGCCGCCAGGTCGGCGTCCGGGGTGACCTCGAGGCCGCTGGGCCGTTCGGGGGCGGGGGTGAGGGTCCACGAGCGCAGCCGGTCGGCCAGGCCGGGGTGGACCGCGAAGGTGTCCCGGTCGATCATCGTCAGAACGGTGTCGAGGTGCATGAACGCCCGGCTCTCCGGCAGCCGCACGGCGATCACCCGGTGGGCGGCGCCGAACAGGAAGAGGTTCTGGGCCAGCAGTTCGACCGCCTGCGCGGTGGTGCGCTCACCCATGCCGACCATGACCACCCCGGGGGCGAGGACGTGCACGTCGCCTCCCTCCAGGCTCGGACCGGGGCCGATCGCGGTGCCGTCCAGCAGCGGCGGCGCGGTCTCGGCGAACAGCGGGTGGAAGCGGTAGATCGCCGCCGTGTGCAGGGTCTCCCGGCGGCGGGCGGGCCTGGCCATCGGATTGAGGCTGTAGCGGGCGCCGATCCAGCAGGAGTTGTCGCGCGGGAAGAGGTGGTTGGGCAGTGGTGGGAGGGCGAAGTCCTGCTCGCCCAGCGTGTTCCAGAGCAGGCTGTGGGGCCTGCGGATCGGCAGGTCGTTCTTGAGGACGCCGCCGATCAGGTACTCGGCGAGCGTCGTGCCGTCGAGCTGCTCGCACAGTTCCCGCACCGGCTCCACCAGGGCCGGGCCGACGGCGGCCGGAGTGACGACCTGGCCGAGCAGCCAGGCACGGGCGGGTGCCAGGTCGAGGGTCTCGGCGAGCAGGTCGGCGTAGTGGTGGACGCGCACGCCGTGGTCGCGCAGCACCTGGGCGAAGGCGTCGTGCTCCTCGCGGGCCCGCTTGGCCCACAGGATGTCGTCGAAGAGCAGCTCGTCGACGTTGCGCGGGGTGAGCCGGGAGAGTTCCAGGCCGGGGCGGTGCAGGATCACCTGACGCAGCCGGCCGGCTTCCGAGTCGACACGCAGAGTGGACATGCCGGTGTGCTCCTTGGTTCTCAGTGCTGGTGGCGCGGCGTCAGCGCGCGACGGAGGAGGGTGGGCAGGCCCGCACGGCGTGCGCCGCGGGCCGCCGCGGGCCGCGATTCCTCGCGCCCGGCCTGCGCGGACCCGGCCTGCGCGGTCCAGGTGGACGGGGCTTCGGTGAGGACACCGGTCCCGGCCGTGCGGGTGCGCGGGCGCTTCAGCCAGATGTACGCGGGAATGCCGAGCAGGATGGTGAACAGGCCGTAGTAGACGGTCTGGTAGCCGCTGCCCTGGATGGACCAGTAGGAGAACGCCAGGGCCGCGACGGCGACGGTGGTGTCCCGGAGCAGGCGGCGCCGGTCGAGCTCCTCACGGCCGTGCTGCACCAGCCAGAGCACCTGGGCCGCGGCCGCGACCAGGTAGGGGACGGCTGCGGTGAGCACGCTCAGCAGCACGATCCCGGTGAAGACCTGGGTGAAGCGGGTGTAGCTGACCACGGTGAGCACCGAGGCGAGGACGGTCGCCGAGACGATGCCGAAGGCCGGCACGCCGGCGCGCCCTCGGACCTTGGTGAAGGCGGCCGGGAAGAGTCCGTCCCGGGCGGCGGCCATCGGCATCTCGGCGCAGATCAGCGTCCACCCGTTGAGTGCGCCGATGCCGGAGACGATCGCCGCCGCCGCGACCAGGTCACCGGCCCAGTGGCCGCCCGCGACGGTGTTCACCGCGTCCGTGAACGGCGCCGTGGAGGAACCGAGTCGGGCGTGCGGCACGGTCCCGAAGACGGCCAGCGTGCCCAGCAGGTAGATCGCGGCGCACGCCAGCGTGCCGTACACCGTGGCACGCGGGACGTTGCGCCTGGGATCGCGGACCCGTCCGGCGGCCACCGAGGCGGTCTCCAGGCCGATGTAGCTGAACAGGGCGATCGCCCCCGCCGCCGACACCGCCCCGAGCGCCGACGTCCCACTGGCGTTGAAGGCACCGAAGTTCCCGGACTTCACGAACAGCAGGCCGACCGTGCCCATGAAGGCCAGCGGCAGGAACTTCAGCACCGTGGTGACGACCTGGAACGCGCCGACGGCCCGGACGCCCGTCAGGTTGACGACGGCCGGCACCCACAGGCCCGCGAGCGCGATCGCGATCGAGCCACCGGTGTGGTGTCCCCGGTTGACGAACACCTCGACGTAGCCGACCCAGGCCACCGCGATGGCCGCGTTGCCCGCCCAGGCGGTGATCCAGTACGACCACGCGGTGAGGAACCCGGCGAACTCCCCGAACGCCTCCCGGGCGTAGACGTACGGTCCGCCGCTTCCCGGCACCCGCTCCGACAGCCGGCCGAAGGTCACCGCCAGGGCCAGGGCCCCGATCGTCACCAGGGCGAACGCCACCAGGGCGATCGGCCCGTACGGGGCGAGTGCGGACGGCAGCGCGAAGACGCCGGTGCCGATGACGCTGCCGACCACCAGTGCGGTCGCCGCCGGCAGGCCGAAGCCGCCGGCCGTGCCGGACGGACCGTCATCCGGGTTTCTCTGCAGGGCCTTTCCGCGGCCGTGTAGGGACATCACGCGCTCCTTTGCGGTGTGCTCGGGGAAGCGGGCGGACACTGCTGTGCCCGTGACCCACGGTGAAGATCCTCGGAGAGGGGCCGGGTGCCTTCCCAGGGACCGACGGCCCTGTCCTCCTCGCCGGCAGTCCCGTCGCCCGTGCCCCGATGGTCCCGGCCGGGGCGGTCGGGCTGACGGTTCGTCGCCGGACCGGACAGGCCGTCCCCCGCGCGGGAGCCGTCGCCGGTCAGGGACCACCGGCCCTCCGGTCGGCCCGGTCGGTCCCTGTTCCTGCCCGGACCGTCGCCCGCAGAGTTCTTCTCGAACGCGACCCGCAGGAGCCCCCGGCCCTGCACCACCCGGCTGCCGGAAGGCGACGGGTGGCGGCGGTCCGCTCCCGACCGTGCACCCCCGTCCGCAAAGGAGTTCCCGATGGCCGGCACCCACGGCACCCGCGTCACCCGCCCATGGCAGCGCCACCTGCGCCGGGCTCTCGGCACCGAGCACAACGCCCTGGCCCGGGCCGCGGACCGCTCCCGCAGCCGCTCGCTCGTCCTCGCCGTGCTCGCGGTCGTCGTGGCGGCACTGCTCGGCGCCGTGGCTGCCCGAGCCGACCTCGGCTCGGCCGAACGGCGTGCCGAGGCGGCGACGCCCCACCTGCACCGCATCGACGCGGTCCTGCTCACGCCGACCCGGAACTCCGGTGGCACGGCCGATGCCGTGGCCGGCCGCTACCGTGCCGCCGCGGCCTGGACCTAC